>DHZF01000048.1:122628-122909 GCA_002414505.1 Hyphomonas sp. UBA5111
ATGGCAGATCACATCGTCTCAGCTTTTACGGACGAACTCGACAAGATAGCGGCCGATCTGATGCGCATGGGCGGCATCGTTGAGACGATGATTCTGGATTCCTGTCAGGCGGTTGATCGCAATGATCATGATCTGGCCAAGGATGTTATTTCCCGTGACCCCAGTGTCGATCGGCTGGAAGAGGACGTGGAACGCCAGATCGTCAGTCTTATCGCACGGCGTCAGCCGATGGCGCATGATCTGAGATCCGTGTTTGCCGCGCTGAAGACGGCGGGCGAACT
>DHZF01000023.1:0-1597 GCA_002414505.1 Hyphomonas sp. UBA5111
CTGCGAAACTGCACAATTTCCAACTTCCGGGACTCTGACCTGTGAATACCTATCCGCGCAGCACCGGACGGATCTGATCGGGCCTCACTTCCCGGCCCTCGACATCCACGAAAGCCGCCCGGATGGCACTCTTCGAACCGGCCCTGGTGAAGCTGATCGGCGGTGCTTCCCCCTGCCCCAACCAGGCATCCCCCCATTGCGTCAGACCTATCAGAATCGGCCTCAGCGACAGGCCGATGGCTGACAGGACATATTCGGGCCGGGCACGCTTGCCGGGCGCCTTGTAGGATTTCTTGGTCAGCAGGCCCGCATCGACCAGCTTTTTCAGACGTCCCGACAGAACTGTCCTTGGGCATCCAAGCTCCGATTGGAAATCATCAAAGCGCCGGACCCCATAAAGGGCGGCGCGCAGGATCAGCAAAGTCCACCTGTCTCCGATCAAATCTATGGCCTTCGCCAGATTACAGGTATCGGGCGGGACGGGTGAGCGGCGGACGAGCGGAATCTGGGACATCCCTCATCTCTGGATAAGTTCGGTTTTTAAATCCAGCCTGTTTCCCTATTCCTGCCTCAAAATATGGGGCAAATGCCCAGAGACCCATCACTCGGCGAGACAAATCATGCGAACATTGACCTCTTCACTTCTACTTGGCCTGATGGCAGCCGGCCTTGTGGCCTGTAGCGCACCGGCCGGGCCGGAGCCCACTGAATCGTCAGCCATGAGTATGGGACAGGCCGCTGCGCTCCCCTCCCCGGCGGCCCTCAAGGCACAATCCTGCCCATCCGAAAAATCTTTCGCGGGGCCGACAGAACTGACCATAGAAGCCGAAACCATCCCACTCTCGAATCGCGCAAATGGCGCGGCCCTGCCTCCCGGGGTGCGCTATGCCGGAGGCTGGGCCCTGACCTCTCCCAATGAGAGCTTTGGCGGGCTTTCGGCCATCGAATTGTTGCCTGATGGCGGCTTCCTCACCGTATCGGATACAGGCGCATTTGTCTGGATTGGCCGCGAGTCTGGCAAACTGACGGGCCAAGGCCGGATCGCCTACATGAAAGGGCAGGACGACCAATTCCTCAGAGGTAAGACCGAAGGCGATTCCGAGGGGCTCGCCCTGAAGGACGGGCTTGCCTATGTCAGCTTTGAGCGCCGTCACCGGATCGAGGCGTTTGCGCTGCAGGCCTGTGGCGCCACTGCGCGCGCTGCGCTCGTCGCGACTCTGCCCGGCGAAATCGACGGCACGGACATTCGCGAAAATTCCGGCGCCGAAGCCCTTTCGGCCGGCAAGACCCTTCGCGCGGGATACGAACAACTCATCGGGGGCAAGTCGCCGCTTGTGGATGTGACGGCGACAGGCGCCACGATCACGCTGCGCGAGCCCCTGGGCACCGATTTCGACAGCCCGCTGGTGGGCATGACCAACCGTATCGCGCTGGGCGATCAGGAAACCGCCGGGTCGGTCGTCTACAGCCTGCGCCGCAATTACAATCCGGTGTTTGGAAACCGTCTCGCCGTGGAGGCAGAGTACATGGATGCGGGTGGCTCCAGCCGCCGCGGACTTTTCACACTCGCCCCGCCCATGAATGTCGACAATTTCGA
>DHZF01000023.1:1730-1980 GCA_002414505.1 Hyphomonas sp. UBA5111
GTCGACAATTTCGAAGGCATCACCGTAGAAACCCTTGCCGACGGCACGCACCGGCTCTGGATCGTTTCCGACGACAATTTCTCGGACCGGCAGCGCACCCTGCTCTTCGCCTTCGATCTGGTGGGGGAAGCCCACTGAGACAATTCAACACGTCACCGCACGCTGGCCTC
Source organism: Hyphomonas sp. UBA5111 (assembly GCA_002414505.1). GTDB lineage: Bacteria > Pseudomonadota > Alphaproteobacteria > Caulobacterales > Hyphomonadaceae > Hyphomonas. Next base: position 1,901 of record DHZF01000023.1, read on the forward strand.
TTACAATCGCCTGGCCGCCGGATTACATCATGATCCAGCATGAGGGCTGCGTCGTTCGCGACGGACTGATCTCCGGCGAC
>DHZF01000023.1:2165-3250 GCA_002414505.1 Hyphomonas sp. UBA5111
GTGAATATGCCCCGCGGCGTTCGCGGTTCTCATGCGCCTTTTCCCGTGTGCCACAGCCCGGCGCCAAACAGCCAAGCCCAACGGATTCTGTGATGGACAAGACCGATCTGCGACACCGGATGCGTACCTTGCGGGCCGAAGCCGCCGCGCGCGACCCGGACGCCGCCGAGTCGGTGGCCGAGAAATTCCCGATGAAGCTGCTTGAGCGGTATGGCCCGGTTGTCGCCGGCTATGTGGCGATCAATGAAGAACTCGATCCGGCCCCCCTGATGATGCGCCTGGCTAAAGCCGGCGCCGAGCTTTGCCTGCCCCGCATTGAAGATACGGGGGAGCTGACCTGGCGTACCTGGCATTTCGGCGAGCCGCTTGAGCGCCGCCCCTTTGGCCTGTCCGAGCCCTCGGCCGATGCACCGATGGCCCACCCAACCCTGATCCTGACACCGCTGCTTGCCTTTGACGGCATGGGCAACCGACTTGGCTACGGCAAGGGCCACTACGATCAGGCTTTCACAAAGCTGCGGTCCGACGGCCGCGCCTTTGCCTGCGCGCTCGCCTATCCAGCGCAACAGATCGACTCCGTTCCGGCCGAACCGCATGACCAGCCGCTGGACTGGGCGGTTACGCCGATGGGCTCAATCCCTCTCTTCATGATGCGAAACATGAAAAGTTTGACGGACACAGACCAGACCACCTGAATCTGGCTTGGCACTTGCGGGTTTGCCGGTAAAGGTAAACGCAATATGAATAAGTGTGCCGTTTTGAGTATAGTGTTAAGCTAATGAGACTGTCTGGCGTATCAGTTCTGGACGCTATGCTGGCATCTTGCTTGGCTGTAGCAATTGCTACAGGTCTGGCATCCTACAGCATGTCCGGATCTCCGACCGCAACCCATCTTCAGTCTGATGCGCCCACCTATTATCCGACGCCTCGCGCAGAGGAATCATTAACCCTGGCGGCACACGTCCCCATCATTCCTGCCCATCCGGTGGCGGCGCCTTCGCGGATCAAGCAACTCTCAAAATCAGGCAAGAATTTCCGCTCGGTTTTTGGCGTAGAGCCGGTTGAGGAGGCTTTCTGGCTATCGA
>DHZF01000023.1:3334-3953 GCA_002414505.1 Hyphomonas sp. UBA5111
TGAGGAGGCTTTCTGGCTATCGAAATGGTACGCCAGCGACTCATTTTACGGCGGACGTTGGGCGCCGGAGAACGTCGTGAACACAGTTCATGGCGCTGAATTCAGGGTCGAACGCGAGCCGGACACACACACCCCCTTCTCGATGGCGGAAGCCAAGTCCCAGCAACGCTTGGGCTATGGACGCTACGAGGCGGTCATGCAGATCGGCAAGGGATCAGGACTTGTCTCGGCCTTCTTCACCTATACCGGCCCCTATGACGGCGACCCGCACGACGAAATCGACATCGAGTTCCTGGGCAAGGATACGTCCAAGATCGAGTTCAATTACTGGCGGAACGGAAAGCGGGGCAAGCACGCCATATTCGACCTCCCGTTCGACGCCTCGGCCGCGCCGCACCTCTATGCGTTCGAATGGGCGCCAGATCGCATCACCTGGTATGTGGATGGGGTGGCCTATTATGCGACCGAACCGAATGATGCCTTCATCCCGCAACACGCCGGGCGGATGTTCTTTAGCCACTGGACCGGAAAGCCCCAGATGCAGGGATGGCACGGCAAACCCGACTTTGAGTCTGGCGAAGCCATGACCGTCAGCTGCGCCTCGTTCACCCCTGCCAAC
>DHZF01000023.1:4028-4353 GCA_002414505.1 Hyphomonas sp. UBA5111
CCCGCCTGTGGCGACAGCTTCCAGCCAACCCTCGCAGGATCGGCTGGAAACCCTGTTTACGCTACTTTGAGTCCTTGAGGACCTGTTCGCGGGCAACTGGCAGCAATTCTGCCATTTGCTCCCGGATGCGGGTATCGGTCCGGTCGATCCCGGCAGTGTCAAAATCATGCCGGACCTTGCGGAAGACGTCCTCGTCGCCCGGCTCTTCCAGATCGGACAGGACAACCGTCTTGGCATAGGCCTCCGCATCGGAGCCCGTCAGGCCCATGAGATCCGCCGCCCAGAGGCCGAGAAGCTTGTTCCGGCGCGCCATGACCTTGAATTG
>DHZF01000023.1:4407-13095 GCA_002414505.1 Hyphomonas sp. UBA5111
CGGCGCGCCATGACCTTGAATTGGGTTTCCTGATTCAGCGCGTAGCGGGCTTCTTCTGCGCGCTCGCGATCGTCGAATGTGCTCATTGGGGATGGCCTTTCTGAACGGTGGTAAATGACCTGTGCATATAGTCGCTGACTTAAGGTGTGCGCAATAATTGTTTCTTTGCCCAGATTGGCGTAACAGTCGCGCTTTCTGGGGTGGCTGAAAACGATTCCTGTTGCAGCGATCCGGAACCCAGCAGGAGGCCCGTCCGCATGAGCAAGAAGCGCGTTATCTACGAGGGCAAGGCAAAGATCCTCTATGAGGGCCCGGAACCGGGCACGCTCATCCAGTATTTCAAGGATGACGCAACGGCCTTCAACGCGCAAAAGCGCGCCGTGCTGGACGGCAAGGGCGTCCTGAACAACCGCATCAGCGAGTTCATGATGACGCGCCTGTCGGCTGTCGGAATCCCCACCCATTTCATCCGCCGCCTCAATATGCGCGAGCAGCTGGTCAAGAAGGTCGACATCATTCCGCTGGAAGTCGTCGTCCGCAATGTTGCCGCCGGCACCCTGTCCAAGCGCCTCGGCATCGAGGAAGGCCAGGTCCTGCCCCGTCCGATGGTTGAATTCTACCTGAAGGATGATGCCCTCGGCGATCCGCTGGTGACCGAAGAACATATTGCGGCCTTCGGCTGGGCTGCGGCGCAGGAATATGACGATTTGATCGCCATGTCGCTGCGCGTGAACGATTTCATGTCGGGCCTGTTCGCCGCCGTCGGAATCCGGCTCGTCGACTTCAAGCTTGAGTTTGGCCGCCACTATGAAGGCGACAGCGACGTGCCGCGCATACTGCTCGCCGACGAGATCAGCCCGGACAGCTGCCGGCTCTGGGATTTCGAGACTGGTGACAAGCTGGACAAGGACCGGTTCCGCCGCGACCTTGGGGGCGTGACCGAAGCCTATGCGGAAGTTGCACGCCGTCTCGGTATCCTCAAGGAATCCGGGGAAACCGACAATGTGGTGAGCTTCAACGGCGGCAAGTGAGCCGACAGAGAGCATGATCCCGAACGAGAGATTTCAGTCCATGACCCCTGCCACGAAAGCCAAGACGCGTACCAAGGCCTCCAGGCCTTCCGGCCTCGCGCCCATCCTCGCCACGACCCTTTTGCTGGTTGGCATAGGATACGCGGTCAGCTTGTTTCAATAGGCACGAAATCGGGCTATGGGGACCCGACTCAGACTTCCCAGGAGAACCCTCATGAAAGCCATCGTCCACGTCGCGCTGAAGAATGGTGTCCTGGACCCTCAGGGCAAGGCTGTTGCGGATACGCTGGCACGCATGGGCTACAAGGAAGTCGAAGCGGCACGCATCGGCAAGGTCATCGAGCTGGATCTTGAGGACGGCCTTTCCTCCGACGCCGCTGAAGCGCGGGTCAAGGAAATGTGCGAGAAGCTTCTGGCGAATACGGTCATCGAAAGCTATCGCTTCGAGCTGATGAACTAGACTCGTTTATCTTTAAATTTCAAACACCTACCTCTCATGGAATGGGAGCTGAGTGCAGGCAAAACTATTTAGTGAGCAAGTATTCACTTGCTAATGCGTGAATCTGTGCATAAATTGTCTTCACAGACATGGAGGGCCAGATGGCGAGACCGTCAAGCACAGATCAATCCAAACCCAAGCCACGCGCCCGCAACGCCCGCCCCAAGATCGAACGTGCTGCGCTGAAGCTGTTCATCCATGAAGGCATAGACGCCGCCACCACGCGCGAGATTGCCGAAAAAGCCGGCGTATCCGAAGGCGCCCTCTACCGTCATTACAAGGGCAAGGATGAACTGGCCCTGTCGCTGTTCATGGAAACGCATAACCGCCTCGGCGCGATGATGGCAGAAGCGCTGTCGGGCGACGGGTCACTCGAAGACAAGGTCAATGCCGCCGTCGAAGCCTATTGCGCGCTCGCAGACGAGGACTTTCTGCTCTTCTCGTTTCATCTCGTTTCACTCCATCGCTTCCTGCCCTATGACAAACGTCGCGAGGACGATCCGGTCTCGATTACCGAGAAGATCATTGCCGGCCTGATTCAAGAGGGACACATCCCCAAGGGCGACCCTGCCCTGAAAGCCGCCATGGCGCTTGGCGTGGTCATACAGGCCGGCCAGAACAAGATTTACAACCGCCTGCCCGGCCCGTTTTCCCAACACGCGCCAGCTATGGCCCGCGCGGTCATGTGTGTCCTGAAGTCCTAGCGATCCGTCACAAAAGGAGTCCGGCCCATGCGCGGTCTCGTCTTCACACTCGTCTACTACCTTCTCTCGGTGGTCTATGTCCTGGCCTCCCTGCCTTTCCTGATCCTGCCGGGCCATACACCTGTGCGCACAATCATCCGCAGCTATACGCGGGCCATGAACCTCAACCTGCGATTTGTGGCAGGCATTCGCAAGGAAGTGCGTGGGCAGAGTAATCTGCCAGATGGCCCCTTCATCCTCGCAGCAAAGCATCAAAGCTGGGGCGACGGGTTTTTGGTCTATCCGGAAGTGAAAAATCTTGCCTTCGTGACGGGCGACCATCTTGAGAAATTCCCGCTCGTCGGCGGCATCTTGCGCAAGCTGGGCGCGATCGTGATCGACACCTGTGGCGGCGGGGACCGCAAGGCCGCTTCGCTGGCCGAAGGCATGGAACGCGCCCGCGAGGAAGGTCGCCGGGTGCTTATCTATCCGGAAGGCCATCTGGCTCCGATCGGTCATCATTTCCGCTACAAGGCGGGTGTCTGGCATATGGCGCGCGCCATGAATGTCCCCGTCATTCCGGTCGCGACGAATGTGGGCGTGTTCTGGAAACAGCAGGAACGCACAAAGACGCCCGGCACCGCGGTCATCGAATTCCTTCCCGCCCTGGACCCGACCCTGCCGAAAGCCGAATTCCTGGAAGTGCTGACGGAGGTGGTCGAAACCCGTACCGCAGACCTGGTGGCGGAAGCGACCGGTGAACCGGTGAAACCGGCGATCCTGATACCGGATCCGCCGAAAGGTACAGAAGCGTCACCGACCCCCGACGATCTTGCGGCATTCAGCAGGCCGTGAATGCCTGACTGTCAGACAGGGTTTGTCATTGCCGCGTGCCAGAGGTTTCGCTTGGCCTCGTAACCCAGTCTCGCATGTGCTGGGCTTGTAGAAGGCACAGTCCTTGCCGCGAGAGAGGGTACGAGCGGCCGAACGTATTTCTCGAAACTCCTTGCCGCCTTCCCACCGTTCAGAACCACGCGTTCGATGCCCGGATGCGCGCCAAAAAAGGTCGTGAAATCGTTTGGCACTTCGTCCTTGATGTTTGAATCCAAACTGCCTTCGCGATGGCAAAGTTTCAGGACATCCCAGACCGCCACGCCCTGGTCTTTGAGGATCGCCGTCCGTTCGGCATAGGGGAGCTCTAGCCCAGCCCCGAACACATCCCCCATGATGCGCCAGAAGGCGTTCCTGGGGTGTCCGTAATATTGATTGGCTTCCAGCGATGCGATGCCCGGCATGCTGCCGAGGATCAGGATACGCGCATCTGGATCGGATATCGGGTCAAAGCCCTGAATAATCATCGGCCTTACCTGTCTCGCAGGTTATGCCGTCGCAGGGATGATCGTCACGCTCTCGCCGCAGCCACAGGCATCCGTCTGGTTGGGATTACGGAAGACGAATTTCTCGTGCAGCGGCGTGACTTCATAGTCCACTTCGCTGCCAAGCAGGAACAGGACAGCCTTGGCGTCGATCACGATGGTGACGCCATTGTCCTCGACCACTTCGTCCAGCGTCTCGGGCGCTTCGGCATAGTCCATGACATATTCCATGCCCGCGCAGCCGCCATTCTTGACGCCCACACGGAGATATCCGGCGCCTTTTTCCTGCATGATCTCCTTCACGCGCGTTGCGGCGGCGTCGGTGAGCTTCACGGGCTTGGGTCTGGGTCGTCTGGCCATGGCAATTACATAGGAACGAAAGCGTTCTGGTTCAATTAAAGCATGTTCAGCGCGAGGCGGGCTTCGTCCGACATGCGCGATGGGTCCCAGGGCGGATCGAAGGTCAGGCGCACTTCTACATCCTGCACGCCGTCCACTGTGCGCGCGGCCGTTTCCACCCAACCCGGCATATCGCCCGCCACAGGGCACCCCGGCGCAGTCAGGGTCATGTCGATATCGACCTTGTAGTCGTCATCAATATCTACCTTGTAGATCAGCCCGAGCTCGTAGATGTCGACGGGGATTTCCGGGTCGAATACCGTCTTGAACGCGGTGATCAGATCGTCGGTGATCCGATTCAGCTCATCCTGCGGAATCTTGGAGCCCGTCTCCTCACCGGAAACGTCGACCATGTCGCGAGATGTCATATCGTCTGCCATGACGTCACCTATACCAGCATTTCCCGCGCCTTGGCGAGCGCCTCGATGAAGGCGTCCACTTCGGTTTGGGTGTTGTAGATTGCGAAACTCGCCCGCGCTGTGGCGCTGACGCCCAGATGCTCCATCAGGGGCTGGGCGCAATGATGCCCGGCGCGGACGGCGATGCCGTACCGATCAAGAATCTGAGCAATATCATGGGGGTGTGCGCCCTCAAGGCTGAACGCCAGCACGGCGCCCTTGTGCGGTGTCTCGCCATGAATGGTCAGGCCATTGACGCCCCTCAACCCCTCATATGCTCGCGCGTAGAGCGCATCTTCATGCGCCTTCACATCTGCATGATCGAACGCCGTCATCCAGTCCAGCGCGGCGCCAAGGCCGATCGCTTCCAGGATCGGCGGTGTGCCTGCCTCGAACTTATGGGGCGCCGTATTGTAGGTCACCCGGTCACGGGTGACGATTTCGATCATCTCGCCGCCGCCCTGATAGGGCCGCGCGCGATCCAGTGCTTCAGCTGTTCCGTAAAGCGCGCCGATACCGGTCGGGCCATAGAGCTTGTGGCCGGTCATGACGTACCAGTCGCAGCCGAGCGCCTGGACATCGACTTTCATGTGGACAGCGGCCTGGCTGCCATCGGCCAGCACGTCCGCACCAGCTTCATGCGCGAGACGGCAAATTTCGGCCATGTCCGTCACGCTGCCGAGCACATTGCTCATATGGGTGATCGCGACCATGCGTGTTCTTGGCCCAATCGCGTCGGCAAGATCGTCCATGTCGAGCGAACCATCTTCGTTCAGGCCCACCCATTTCAGGACGGCGCCATGACGCTCACGCAGGAAGTGCCACGGAACGATGTTGGAGTGGTGCTCCATGATGGAGAGGACAATCTCGTCGCCGGGCTCAATCCGGCCGGCGAGCGCAGAGGCGACAAGGTTGATGCCTTCCGTCGAGCCCTTGGTGTAGACAATATTTTCTGTCGACGGCGCGTTGAGGAATGCACGGACTTTCTCGCGCGCGGCCTCATAGGCCTCGGTCGTCTCGTTCGACAGAGTGTGAATGCCGCGGTGCACATTGGCATAGGCCGTGCGCGACTGGTTAGCGATCTTGTCGATCACCGCATTCGGCTTTTGCGCGCTGGCGGCATTGTCCAGATATACCAGCGGCTTGCCATTCACTTCACGTGACAGGATCGGGAATTCCGCGCGGATCGCATCGATGTCGAAGGAACGGCTCATGCGGCAGCCAGCCAAGCTTCGGCTTCCGCGCGCAGCACTTCCTCTAGCGCGCCAGCCTCGGCGAACGCTTCGGCGACGAAGGCTTGTGTCAGCAGGGCGCGGGCCGTCTTCTCCGGCAGGCCACGCTGGCGCATGTAGAACAATTGGTCATCATCAAGCGCGCCGCTCGTATTGCCGTGCGCACACTCGACATCGTCCGCATAGATCTCAAGCTCGGGCTTGGCGAAGACAACCGCGCCGTCTTCCAGTAGCAGCGCCTTGTGCTGCATGTCGGCATCCGTGTACTGGCCAGCCGTGCGGGGGACAAAGAATTTTCCCTGGAACACGCCGGTGCCGCCATTCAGGACAGCCCCCTTGGTCAGCTGCCGGGTCACACAGGAATTGGCCCCGTGACGCACATGGGTGGTAAAGTCCGCATGCAGATCCTTGCCGACAAGATAGGCGGCATTCAGCGTCGCCTTCGCACTCGGCTCCTGATGCGTGACACGCGTTTCAAGCCGCGCAACCTTGGCGCCAAAGGCGAGTGAGGTCTGCGTATAGTGCGAATCTGCATCGAGATGGACGAGCACTGTTGAAGCAATCGTCTCTTCTGGCGTGCCACGCTGGTAGATCGTCCGGTTGACCGTGCTGCCTTTCTGGAGGCCAAATTCGATCACGGAGGAGGTCAACCCCGCCCCGCCCAGATGGCTCTCTGATACGGTGAGCGCCATATCGGGGCGAACCACGACAACAACACGCGCGAAATTTGCTTCCCCTTCGCCGCTGAACTGGAAATGGAGACGCGGAAGTTCTTTCGAGGTCACTTCCAGTAACAGGGTTGCGGGTCCGGCCTTGCCGCCTGACAGGGATGCCGCCAGCGCACCGAGCGGCACGTCTTCGGCAGCTCCCAAGGCCTGAGCCTCGTTTTTTTCGAAAACGTTCAGCCCGTCCGGAATATGGTCTGGCGGAAAATAGCCGTTTGGCGTGAACCGGAAGACCAGTGCGCCGGCATGCGGGATCGGATCCTGGGCAGGCGGTGTGGAGGGACGGTCGAGCCCCTGCAGGGCCGCCCTGAAGTCGGTCCATTTCCAAGCTTCCAGCCGGCGATGTGGCAGGCCAGTCTTGGAGAACGCCTCAAACAGCCGCTCGCGACGGGAATCTTCCGGCTGCATGCCATAGCGCGCGACCAGCTCCAGCTCCGCCGTCGTCGGATTGGCAATCATGTCCCGCAGGGCTGTGGTCACGCCACCTCCCCGAGGATGCCTTCATATCCTTCTTTTTCCAGCCGGTGCGCCAGTTCCGGACCGCCCGTCGCCACGATACGGCCCTTGGACAGGACATGCACCTTGTCCGGCTGGATATGGTCCAACAGGCGCTGGTAGTGCGTGATGACCAACATGCCACGATCTGGCGAGCGCATCGCATTCACGCCGTCAGCCACGGTCTTCAGCGCATCAATGTCGAGCCCGGAATCGGTCTCGTCCAGGATCAGAAAGCTCGGTTCCAGCATCATCATCTGGTAGATTTCGAGGCGCTTCTTCTCGCCGCCGGAGAAGCCGACATTGAGAGACCGCTTCAGCATTTCGGTGTCGAGCTTCAGCGCCTTGCCGATCTCGCGGGATTTCTTGATGAAGTCCGGCGCGGAAATCTCGTCCTCGCCGCGTGCCTTGCGCTGCGAGTTCATCGCGGCCCGCACGAATGTCATGACGGGAACGCCCGGAATCTCAACCGGATACTGGAAGGACAGGAACAGGCCCTTGGCCGCCCGCTCTTCCGGATCCATGTCGAGAATATCTTCGCCATTCAGCTTGGCGGAGCCGCCGGTGACTTCATAGCCGTCGCGGCCCGTCAGGACATAGGACAGGGTCGACTTGCCGGCACCATTTGGCCCCATGATCGCGTGGACTTCACCTTTCGGCACTTCCAGCGACAGGCCATTGATGATGGTCTTGGCGGCATCTTCTTCGCCGACAGTGGCGGTCAGGTTTTCAATCTTCAACATGGTGCGCATGTAAGCTCCCTAGCCCGGTGCGAAAAGCCCTGGATGCAGGAAATGGCGTGCTTAACCTCCGGAAACAGGTCTGGAGGCGCGATTCTCGGCTTTTTGTGCTCTTTCCCGAGGGCTCAGGCGTCCCGCTGGGAGAGCATGTCGGATTCGCGAACAGACAGGGTTTCCGTCCAGAATGTCAGCTTTTCACACTGACCATTGGCGTTCAGCTCCGCTTTGAGAATGCCGCTTGTCCGGTGGGGTTCCTCAAGCGCCTCAATCTTGCCGCCGCTCGTCCAGTGCGCCCAACCATCGGCTATGCGCTCGATCTTGAATGAGGAATCCACGATCCGGGCCCAGATTTCAGCAAAGGCCTCGCTGATCTGACCTGCCCCCTCGATTGGCTTGTTGAACGGCGTCTTGAAGAATTTTGCGTCCGCGCTGAACAGGGATTTCAGCAAGGCAACGTCGCCGCCATCCTGCGCGCGGGCATAGGCATTGAGCCAGTCTTCGAATGCGTCCGTATCAGCCAACGCTGCCCTCCAGACTGACCTTGAGCAGGCTCTGGGCCTCGACCGCGAATTCCATCGGCAATTCCTGCAGCACTTCACGGACAAAGCCGTTCACGAGCAGGGCAACCGCTTCTTCCTCGCCAATCCCGCGCTGGCGGACATAGAACATCTGATCGTCCGAGAGCTTGGTCGTCGTCGCTTCGTGCTCCAGTTGGGCATCCGCCCGGCGGTTCTCGACATAGGGCACTGTATGCGCGCCGCAGCGATCACCGATCAGCAGGCTGTCGCACTGGGTAAAGTTGCGCGCCTTGTCGGCCTTGCGGTTGATCGAGACGAGGCCGCGATAGGTATTGTTGGATTTGCCAGCCGAGATGCCCTTGGAGATGATCCGGCTGCGCGTGCGCTTGCCGAGATGAATCATCTTGGTGCCGGTATCGGCTTGCTGGCGGCCATTGGTGACGGCGATGGAATAGAATTCGCCGACGCTGTCATCGCCGCGCAGGATACAGCTCGGGTATTTCCACGTCACAGCCGACCCCGTCTCGACCTGCGTCCAGCTGATCTTGGAGCGGTCGCCGCGGCAATCACCGCGCTTGGTCACGAAATTGTA
>DHZF01000031.1:0-723 GCA_002414505.1 Hyphomonas sp. UBA5111
CTCATTCAGGATCCTCTACTCTGAGGCTGATATTAGCGCGCTCTCGATCATTCGGGAAATTTATTATATGAAGCCCACACATCACCACTTGTGATGAGTTGGAGCGCCTATGAACCTCAGATCACTGGACCTGAACCTGCTGCCCGTGCTGGAGGCCGTCTATACCGAACGCAGCCTGACGCGGGCGAGCGAGTTCCTGCACATCACGCAACCGGCGGTCAGCAATGCGCTGGCCCGGCTGCGCACCCATTTCGAGGACCCGCTGTTTGTGCGCGAAGGGCGCGGCGTGAAGCCGACCGCCATGGCCGAAGCGCTGATGCCTGCCGTGCGCGACGCGCTGGACCGCCTGCGCGCCGGACTGGAGCCGCGCTCGGTGTTCGAGCCCTCCCGCTCGACGCGGGTGTTCAATATCTCGGCCCGCGACGCCGGGGCATTCATGATCGCCCCACGGCTTGCGCGGCGCCTGCAGGACGTTGCGCCCGGTGTGCGCATTTCCTGGACCCAGTTGAACCGGGGCGCGATCTCGACCGAACTCGCCTCCGGCCGGCTGGACCTTGCCATTGATGTGCCCGGCATTCGCGGGACAGACCTTGAGCGCGAGCCCCTGATGACGACGCCCTATGTCTGCGTTGTATCCGAAGACCATCCGGCCGCGCAGGAACCCCTGACCTTCGAGACATTCATCGCGCTGCGCCATGTGGTCGTCTCCAGCCGCCGCGAAGG
>DHZF01000031.1:779-1194 GCA_002414505.1 Hyphomonas sp. UBA5111
GTCGTCTCCAGCCGCCGCGAAGGCCGGTCCTATGTCGAGGAAGTGGCGCGTTCGCACGGAGCCCGGATCACGCCGGTGATGCGCCTGCCGCATTACATGCCTGCGCTCGAAATTGTGCGGCATACAGACCTTGCGCTGACCGTGCCAGCCTTGCTGACCCAATCGCCGGGGCTTGTGGCGCATGAATTGCCCGGCGTGTTCCCGCAGCTCGATAGCGAACTCTACTGGCGCCGGGAGAATTCCGAGGATGCGGCCCTGTCCTGGCTGCGCGCCCTCATTCTCGATGCGGCTGCGGGTCTGGACGCGGCGGGCGGCCAAGACTTGCATCTCGGCGAGCATGCCTGTAGCAGACGGCTGTCACTTGGGGAGTAGCCAGCCGGTCGCCAGACCGGGCCTCCGCGTCAACATACTCGGC
>DHZF01000031.1:1417-1671 GCA_002414505.1 Hyphomonas sp. UBA5111
TTCACCTCCACACTCGTGGTCGCGCTCGCCGAGATCGGCGACAAGACACAATTGCTGGCCATCCTGCTGGCCGTTCAGTTCCGCCGGCCTCTGGCCGTCGTCGCAGGGATCTTTGCGGCAACCATCGCGAACCATTTCCTTGCCGCGCTGGTCGGCTCGCAGGCGGCGGCTTTCCTGGAGGGCGACTGGTTCCGCTACCTGATCGCCGTGTCCTTCATCCTGATGGCGGCATGGACCCTCATCCCGGACAAGCT
>DHZF01000031.1:1843-2710 GCA_002414505.1 Hyphomonas sp. UBA5111
ACGCTGGGCACGACGCTCGGCATGATGCTGGCCAATGTGCCGGCGGTCTATTTTGGCGAGGCGGTGATCCGGCGCGTGCCATTGCCGGTAGTGCGGCGGATTGCGGCGCTGTTGTTTCTTGCCATCGGGATTTGGCTGCTCGCAGAAACGGCGGGCTGGATCTGACCCGGATCACCGTGCGATGCGGTGGTATTCCTCGTCGCGTTCGGCCGCCAGACGGTCGCGAATGGTTTCGTCATTATAGCCGAATTCCGACAGGGTCCGGCCGGCCATCTGGAGGCCGGATTCGATGGCGTCCGGAATCACTTCCTTGGCCCCGGCTTTCATCAGGCGCTGGGCATGTTCGTGGTCACGGGCGCGGGCGATGATCGGCGCGTCGGGGCGCAGCTTGTGGAACGCCTTCACCATCGCCTCAGCGGCGGTCACGTCGTCCACCGTCACGATGAACATCATCGCGCCATCGGCGCCGGCGCTGTGCAGGATTTCCGGGCGGGCCGCATCGCCGAGATAGGCGCGCCAGCCGGCATTGCGGGCATGAGAGACATTGAAGGCGCTGCGCTCAAGCGCGACAATCTCCGCCTCTTCGGCCGCGAGAATGCGCGCCACCGCCTGACCGACCCGGCCAAAGCCGGCAATAATGACGTGGCCTTCAAGGGCGGAGAAATCCTCATCCAGCGCGTGAACGGGCTCCGGACCTGATAGCCGGTCAGACAGGTAATTGCCGATCTTCCCCAGCACAGGGATCATCAACATCGAGAGCCCGGCAATCGCCGCCATGAGCCCCGCCGGCTCCGGTGCCAGCGCCCCAATGGCGGTGGCCGCTGCGATCACGACAAAGGCAAATTCCCCGGCAGGCGCGAGCAGGAA
>DHZF01000031.1:2771-2983 GCA_002414505.1 Hyphomonas sp. UBA5111
CCGGCAGGCGCGAGCAGGAAGGCCGCTTCGACGGACATGGGTGTCGGGCCTGCAAAAAGTCGCAAGGCCCCGAAGCCGATCACCAGTTTCAGGACAAGCAGTGCGCCAAGTCCGCTCAGGATCACCCAGGGCTGGGACAGGATGGAGGGCAGGTTCAGGCTCATGCCCACGGTCATGAAGAACAGGCCGAGCAGGATGCCCTTGAAGGGTTC
>DHZF01000067.1:0-2399 GCA_002414505.1 Hyphomonas sp. UBA5111
CTGCAACCGGGGGATATGCTTAGTCATTTTGGGAATCAGACCTTGGGGCCGCGCTCTGCACTTACGTTTGGGCCTGCTCGGGGAAATCGCGGGGCGATTTCTTACTCCCTCGCAGCATCCTCTTCGGCCTGCTTCTTCTCGATCAGTTTCACGCACCAGATGGAGATTTCGTAGAGCATCAGCACCGGCACGGTCAGCAGGATCTGCGAGATCACATCCGGCGGGGTGAAGAAGGCCGCAAAACAGAGAATGGCCACGATGGCGTATTTCCGGCCCTTCGCCAGCGCCTCGGACGAGACGATCCCGATCCGCCCCAGCAGGCTGAGGATCACCGGAAGTTGGAATGAGAGGCCGAAAGCCAGCATCAGCGCCATCACCAGCGAGAGATATTCCGACACGCGCGGCAACAATTTGATCGTCGCGACCGTGCTCTCGATATTCTCCTGGGAAATCGAGAAACGCGCCAGCATGGGCAGCATCAGGAAATAAACAAAGGCCGCGCCCAGCGTGAACAGCAGCGGCGCAAAGACCAGATACGGCCAAAACGCCCCCCGTTCACTCTTGTAGAGGCCCGGAGCCACGAACTGGTAGACCTGCCAGGCGACGACCGGGAAGGACAGGAAGATGCCTGCAAACACGGCCAGTTTCAGCTTGGCAAAGAAGAATTCCATCGGGCCGGTAAAGATCAGCTCCAGCGGCGCGCCGCGAATGCCTTCGGCCACACGAGCAAACGGCGCAAGCAGAAAGTCATAGATCGGCTCGGCAAAGAAGAAGCAGACGATTGAGGCCACCGACAACGCCAGCAGCGCCTTGATCAGGCGCGCGCGCAGCTCCACCAGATGCTCCAGCAGCGGAGCCCGGCTCGACTCGACCTCATCATCGGTGAAGTCCGGTTGTTCATCCTTTGGCGGCACGGTATTCACGCGGCATCATCCCCGGGTTTCGGCGAGGCCGGCTGGGCGTCTGGTTCGGCCTGAGGCTCAGGGGCGGTGTCCGGCTTCGGCGCGGCAGGTTTGGGCGTGGGATGCTTCTCCATGACCGCAGAGTTCACGTCCGCTTCAAAGGCCGCCAGATCGTCCTGCGCCTTCTTCATCGTGTTGTCTTTCTTGAGATCCTCGATTTCCTTGCGGAGTTCGTCGAGTTCGCTCTGGCGGGCAATATCCTCGAACGCGGCCTGGAACTCACGTGCCATGGCGCGGCCCTTGCCGACGAACTGGCCGACCCGGCGCATCATCATTGGCAAATCTTTCGGGCCGACAATAATCAGCGCCGCAAGACCCAACAGCAAGAGCTCGGAAAACCCGATTCCGGGCAGCATGCTAAGCGCCCTCCACTCGGCAGCTTATGACGAGGCCTTCGTCTCGTCTTTTTGGGGGGTGACGTTGACCATCTCGTCATTGTCGACGGATTTGGTCTCTTCCTCGTCCTTCAGGCCCTTGCGAAAGGCCCCGATGCCCTTGGCCATGTCGCCCATAATGGAAGAAATCCGGCCGCGGCCACCGAACAGAAGGAGCGCAACGACCACAACGATCAGCAATTGAATCCAGCTTGGCGACATGCCTCTCTCCTCGAAGAATTCCCTGAATATATACAGCAGCTCACGCTGGAACAATGGAACGAAGCTGCTAAAGAACAGCCATGCGTATCGCCACATGGAATGTCAACTCGATCAAGGCACGGCTTCCCACAGTGTTGGAAGTCCTCGACGCCATCAATTGCGACGTCGTCTGCCTCCAGGAAATCAAGTGCGAGACCGACGCGTTTCCCTATCTGGAACTGGAGGAACGCGGCTGGAACTGTGCCGTCCTGGGCCAGAAAAGCTATAATGGCGTCGCCCTGCTCTCCAAGCACGAGATCGAGGATGTCACCAAGGGCCTGCCCACAATCGAGGACGATCAGGCGCGCTATATCGAGGCGCTGGTGCTCAGCGAACACCCAATACGCGTGGGCGGTCTGTACCTGCCGAATGGCAATCCGGCCCCCGGTCCGAAATACGACTACAAGATGGAATGGATGGACGCGCTGGAACAGCATGCGCGCAATCTGCTCAAGCAGGACGAGGCGTTCGTGCTGTGCGGCGACTATAATTGCATCCCCACGCCCGAAGATTGCTGGGACGAAACCGTCTGGCAGAATGACGCGCTTGCCCTGCCCCAGACGCGCTCGGAATTCCGGAAACTGAAATATCTCGGCCTGGCAGATTCTTTTGAACTGACCGATGGACGAGCACATCAGTACACATTCTGGGATTATCAGGGCGGCGCCTTCAAGAAGGATCACGGCATCCGGATCGATCATCTGCTCTGCTCGCCGCAAGCTTGCGACAGGCTCCAATCGGTGGAGATCTATCGCAAGGCCCGCGAGCTGGACAAACCGTCAGACCATGTGCCGGTCATCGG
>DHZF01000067.1:2478-14085 GCA_002414505.1 Hyphomonas sp. UBA5111
ATGTCATCGGCCCATGCGGCCAGCCAGAACGTCGCCGCCTGCCAGTTGATTGCAACCTCGTTCAGCTCATACGCATCGACGTGGTCAATATAGCATATCTGAGCATGGCCATCGCACAGATCGATGATGGCGGCTGAGGCCGGACCGGCCGGATCGGTGTTGTTCGGCCCGCCCGCCACGGCGCCAGGAGGCGGCAGAGGGAAGCCCCTGTACTGGGCGCCAGCCCAGTGACGGTGGTGCGGCGCCTTGAAGGCATTCTCGCCATGGCCGGAGACATAGGAGATGTCCCGCGGATTGCGGCCCAGAATGTAGTCGAGCAGATCGAGCGCACCATCGCGATATTTCACATCGCCGGACATGTCATACGCCGTGCCCAGGATCAGGCCGCGATTGGCCAATGTGCCGATGGAACCCCAAGGCCAGATGCCGCGATTGATCGGGATCTGATAGCCTTCAAACCGGATCTGCGCGAGATAGGCGTCCGCTGTCTGATGTACGCCTGCGGCGGCTTCCTGCTTCAGGGTCTCATCCGGAGCGAACCGGGCGAGCGTCAGGATTCCGAGGCCCTTCGTGGCGCCCCAATTTGGCTCCTTGAGCCCGCTGACCGGCCATTGATCCAGCTGGCTCTGATAGGTCTTCATATCTTCGGCATAGGCCGCCTCGCCCGTGGATACGTACATTTCAGCGGCCGCCCAATAGAACTCGTCGCGAATGTCTGTCGATCCGTAAGGCCCGGTGCCAGGGAAATTATTGTAGGCATAAGCGTCCGGCACCCGCTGGGCCGCCGCATACGCCCGCTTCGCCGCAGTCAGGCACTTGTCTGCATACGCATCATCAACGCCGTGGAACACGCGAGCACACTGGGCGCCGACGGCCGCAACATGCAAGGTCGCCGCCGTGGACGGCGCGAACAGCGCACGCGATCCGGTATTGTGGTGAGGCATGATCGGCATGGCAGGCCATTCAATGTTGCCGGATTTGTGATGAACCATGCCGGAGACATCTGCCATCTTCGGCGAGTCCGGTTGCCACTTGCCATCCATGTTGCCGCGGACAATCGCCGCCTGCGCGCCCTCTGGCGCCTGCATGCTCAGCATATAGTCGAGATTGTAGCGGGCCTCATCCAGGAGATCGTTCAGCCCGTTACCGGATTCCGGAATATTTGCTGCGCCGTCCTCAAATCCCGATGTGCCGCGCTCATAGGCGTTGAGCAGCGTCCAGACGCTGATGCCGCTATTGACGACATATTTGCTCTGGTCGCCGGCATCATACCATCCGCCGCTGACATCCAGCTTGTAGTCGCAGCGCGGCCACTCAGCCTTGTAGAGGTCCTTGCCGTGGAAGCAGGTCAGCATTTCCTTTTCGTGTGCCGCCGGACGGGCCCATTGCTCGCCGTCGGCATATTCAGCCTCAATCGGGACGCCCGCGCGATTGTGATAGAAATAGTTCAGCGTGTCGTATTTCAGGTCCCGGAAGACGTCTTCTGCCACATTGAATGGGTGGCTCTTGCCGACCCCTTCGACCGCCAGAACCAAATTCGTGGCAGGCGTCTTGAGGGCGTCCGTCACCACGAGGTGGACATTCGCGCCGGAGCCTTCATCAAAGCCATAGGGAATGGTCCGACCCTGCACGACCACGACCCCGTTGGGGGCAGTGATTTGCCATTGCAGGGACTCCGTCAGGTCGCTTTCCGCGACCCCTATGAAATTGTAGCCAGGCCGGATACCCGTCTGCGTTGCCCGGACCGGGCCTCGCGGTGCGTTGAAGGCGTTCAGGTATTCCTGCTGCTTCGGCGTGATAATATGCGCGCCGTTGGCCATTCCATCGTCTCCGGGAATGGTCACTGAGGAGCACCCGGACAACAAGACAGACGATACAATCGCTGCCAGACTTGTTTTGCGAAGCGTGAGCATGGATTTTTCCCCATATTGCGCTGTCTGTGCGGCAGCAACTTGCAATATTAGGGCCAAATCCATTCAGCCACGAGGCCTGCTCCGGTTCGGACAGATTAGTTGACGGACCCGTAGTCCGCCCCGGCCTCGCTGAAATACGCACGCCAGAATGCCTTCACATCGGCCATCGGCAGATCGTAAATCTGCCGGGGCACGATACGTGCCACAACGTCGACCTCTTCCAGGCTCGGGCGCATGTCGGCCAGATCGGACTCCAGATAGGCATCATAATCAGCGCCGAGGCGGTAGAAACTGAACCCGTCCGAATGCTGCATCAGGTCCGACACCAGCACGATCCGGCGATTGGATTCACCCGGCTGGAAATCGGCGCGGTCCGCGATTGAATAGACCGCCTCGACCAGCGGCGAGCTTGGCTGGCGCGTGTCCGTCAAAGCGGCCTCGACGTTTTCCAGCAAGGGCGCGTAGAATTGCGTCTGCCAGGTCTGTTCGATCATTTTCGGGTTCTGGAAGATCGGGTTTGCCTCAGCGGCGCTTCCCGAAGAACAGGCATAGTAAACAAGCTTCGGATCATAAGGGCTTGCCGCATTCGGCGTCATGACGGTCAGCCGACCATATTTCGGCAAGGCGCGGGCTTCGGCGTCAACGAATTCATAGACCCAGTCGAGGTCGTTCGGATTGAACGGATCCGACTGGTCGATCAGGATGATCGTGTGGGCCGGATCCTTGCGGTCCGTACGGCAGCTGGTGTCAGCCATCAGGCTGGGCGGCTGGTTGAACGCCACGACGGCGAACAAGGCAAAAACTACCCCCAGCATCAGCGCGATCATTCCGCGCCAGAACCATGGGCCTCGGTCACTTCTGCGACGTGGCATCCCTTATGTCTCCTTCTAGGCCCGCCGAGCCTGGTCCACGGGAACGTGGGTAGCGCCCTTGGCATCGCGGACTTTGCCGATTTCGTCGGCAACTTTCTTCTCGATCGAGGACAGGCCTTTCTGGACCTGCTGGATGTGCTGTTCCAGCCATTCGCGTGTCTGGTTCAGCGCCTTGATGTTGTTGTCGATCGTGGCAATTGCCTTGTTCGCCTGATCCCGCTCCTTGGAATAGTCGAATGGCGGCAATTGGGGTGTGACGATTTCGCTAAAGTATTCAGGGCATGGCGCCTGATCGCCGAGACGGTCCCGATTGGCATTGCGCGCGCGGCGGTGGGCCTGGCGGTAAGCCACTTTCAGGCTGCGCTCCTGATCCGCTGCGCGGGCCGCGATGGCAGAGGCATAATCCCGGCGCGTTTCGAGCAGGTTCATCGCCTTTTCGATCTCCCGCTTGGCCGTGACATGGCGCGATTGCTGGGTCTCGAACCAGAGGCGGCAGCTGGAGAAATACTCTGACAGGTCATCGCGCACGCCATTGCGGACTTCCTGGCGGCGCTCATAGGCCTTGCGCTCTTTCCGCCAGACGCGACCATAGCCGGGATAACGATCGGAAATGCGATCATAACCCTCATAGATGGCAAGGCCAAAGACCGCGAGCCCCATGAAGAGCAGGCCCAGGGCGAGAAAGCTTTCCAGGCCGAAAATGTTCGGGAACATCGACAGGATGACGTCGCCCGGCGCGATAGAGAACATGGAGAATGTTCCAAGCGTGCCAGCGGCCGTAGCGGCTTGCAGGCCCGTCTCAACGGCGTCCCGGAAATGCGCGACGAAGAAATTCAGGAAGATGCCGGCAAGGACAAAGACCATCGCCACCGCGCCGCCCATGATCTTGGCCGGCAGGGCGGGATGGTTCAGGTAGCGCAGGCCGAAGAAGCCCGCGATCACGCCGAACACGACATTCACCGACGACACGCCAAAGGCGATCATCAGGCCGCCCATAAGACCGTTGGCCTGCGCATCTTTGAACAGGAGCGCGTTGAAACCGCCTTCGAGGATCATGATGAAGATCAGGATGGCGACGGCCTGTTCGACATTCTTCTTGATGTCAGGGGTGCGGTCGCCGATCCGGTCGCCGTGACGCAGCTTGAACTGCTGAAGCTCGATGATCGCCGCGGAATGGGTTTCCTTGGCATCATGCACATCGTCCAGCTCGTAATGCCGGTACTCGTTCTCTTCCGACTTGATCGCTTCGCGCAGCTGGTCCGGATAGATGTCGATTGGCGTGTAGTCGCTGATATAGTTGCGGACCGTTGCCGCCGTCGTGGTCAGCCAGGTGCCGAGACCGCGGCGCACGTCTTCTGCGCGTTCCGCGATCTGCTGCTCGCATTCGCTCCACTGGTCAGGGGTTGCCGCATCAGAGGCCGGCAGGCCGTCTCGGCCATCCTTCTTCGCGGTGACCTTGGTGAACTGGCGGTTCAGCCCCAGATACCCCTGGGCGCGCTTGCCCTTCAGCCCGTGATCGGAAAGATCGTTGCGGATATCCAGCGGCTTGACTTTACTCTGGCATCCAACATCCGCGCCCCAGCGCACAGCATTCTTCGACATGCTACATCCTCTTAACAGCTCAAGGCTTTTCATTAACTTTCGCGAGGATGCGGTGGCTTGGTTACTGAAGCGTGAAAGCTGAAGCAGGAAGTGTGGATCGTAATGTTTTTACATGCGTTGGTGCTTGCCGCTCGGCTCACGAAAATGTAACAGAATAACCATGAGCGCCCGGCATCATCGCACGTACCGACTGGCCTTCCTCGCAGCCCTGTTCGTTTTCGTTCAGGCGCTGGCGCTGGGCCATGCCGCTGCGCATGCCGACCAGCCACATGACCATTACGGTGTCACCTGTGATCTGACAGCTGTGGCGCATGTGCAAATCGTGCTGCCGGATGTTGCGGCCAGCCCGTTTGTGTTTCCGGTTGAGACTGCGGTCACCGAACCGTACTTCTCGCAACCCCTCTGGATTCGTCCGCCCGGCCGCGCGCCGCCGCCGCGAAGTCCGCCCTCCCCTCAGCAATAGCGACTGATCCTGCCGTCTGCGGGCGGCGCTCCCTATTGTCTGAAGGACTCCCAGAACATGAAATCCCATATCTCCCGCTGCGCTGTTGCGGCCTCGCTCCTGCTGGGCGCAAGTCCGCTTGCCCTCGCTCAGGAAGCTCCTGCCACCCTTGAAACTGTTATCGTTACCGGCGTTGGTCCCCAGCGTGAAACCGATGAAATGATCGGCAACGCCTCTGCCATCAATCGCGATGAACTGATCCAGAAACTCTCCGGAACGCTCGGCGATACACTTACCGGTGAACCGGGTGTTTCCACCACATTCTTCGGCCAGGGCGCGAGCCGTCCGGTCCTGCGCGGCCTTGGCGCCGAGCGGGTGCTGGTGCTGACCAATGGCATCGGCGCGATCGATGCCTCCGCCGCCTCGCCCGACCACCAGGTTGCCACGGATGGGATCGATGCGGAAAAGATCGAGATCCTGAGAGGCCCGGCCGCGCTGGCTTATGGCGGACAGGCCATTGGCGGCGTGGTGAATGTGATCGACGGCCTGATCGTGGAAGACCTGCCGGACCGCGCTATCTCGTTCGACGGGCTCGCCGCCAGCAACAGTGTGAATGAAGGCACCGAAGCTGCCGGCAAGGCACGCTTTTCGACCGGGCCCTTCGTCCTGACCCTGTCAGCCTCTACGCGCGACTTTGGCGATTACGACATTCCGGGCTTTGCCGAATCCTCCGCTGCACGCGCGGCTGAAGAGGCCGAACATGAAGGGGAAAGCGAAGAGGAACACGAAGCGCACGAAGAACATGAAGAAATTCGCGACACGATGGAGAACTCCTTCCTTCAGACCGATACGTATGCGGCGGGCCTGTCCTGGGTCGGTGAGGATGCGTTCTTCGGCATCGGCATCCGCCAGCAGAATTCCAGCTATGGCCTTCCCGGCCACGAGCATCATGAGGAAGAGGAAGGAACAGGCGCCGAAGAAGAGGAAGCCCCCTTCATCGATCTTGAACAGACCCGCTATGACATTCGCGGTGGGATGAATCTGGATATCGGCCCCTTCACCAAGATCGCCGGCAATCTCTCGGTGGCTGATTATGAGCACACCGAATTCGAAGCGCCTGGAGAGCCGGGGACGGTCTATTCGACCGAAGGCACCGAGGGCCGTTTCGAACTCGGCCATGCGCTCGGGAATTTCGCGGGCGCGACCGGCTTCCAATTCCTCGACAAGGACCTTGGCTCGGAAGGCGAGGAATCCTTCCTGACGCCGACATCCACGAAAAATGTGGGCCTGTTTCACTACGAAACGCTGGAACTGGAAGACGAGTCCGGGCTTGAAGGCGGCCTCCGGTTCGACCGTACCGAGCTCGACAATGCGGTTCAAGGCGAGCAGAGCTTTGACCTGTTCAGCGCATCCCTCGGGGCGCACAAGCATTGGAATTCCGGCTGGTTCGCCGGCCTGCAGCTTGGCTATACCGAACGCGCGCCGAACGAGAGCGAACTGTTCGCAGACGGAGCGCACCTTGCCACGAGTCAGTACGAGGTCGGCAATATCGATCTCGACAAGGAAAGCGGCACCAATCTCGAAGCGACCCTGCGCTGGGAGAATTACCGGTTCAGCCTGGGCGGCAATGTCTATTACACGGATTTTGACGGCTTCATCTATCTGACGCCCGGCACCCTTGATGAGGGCGGCGCCCCGGTGGAGGAACTGGACGGCTTGCCGATCTATCTGTTCCAGCAACAGGGCGCCCAGTTCACCGGCGCGGAAATCCAGGGCGAAGCCCGGTTCCCGGAAGGCCTGATGGGCGCCGACTGGACCACGACGGCCAGTCTCGATTTCGTGGACGGGGAATTGGAGGATGGCAGCAATGTGCCTTACCTGCCCCCGCTGACCTTCCACGCCTCGTTGGATGCCGATTGGGGCCTCTGGTCGGCCGGGTGGACCCTGACCGCCGCTGCGGACCAGGATGATCCCGGCGCTGGTAATCTGCCGACGGAGGGCTATGTCACCACAGGACTTCGCGCCGCCATTGACCTCGCTGAGGCTGGCTATGGCCAGGACGGCACGCAGCTCTTTGTGGAAGGACGCAATTTGACGGATGAGGAAGTGCGCTATGCCACCTCTGTCCTGAAGGATGCCGTGCCGGCGCCGGGCCGGAACATCCGTGTGGGGATCAGGATGGCGTTCTAGTCAGGCCAGCACCAACAGGCGGCCTGGTTTGCGAATCCGCAGATCAGGCTGCTTCCTGCCCCAGGAAGGCCGACAGGATGGCCTGGTCGACGACCGTGCGCACATGCAGCGGCTCGAAGGGTTTGGGGATCAAGTAGGAGGGCTCGTCATCCTGACCCTGAAGCAGCATTTCCGGATAGGCCGTGATGTAGATAACCGGCACTTCCCGGTTCAACTTGCTGAAGATTTCCTTCACCGCATCAATGCCGACCGACCCGTCCGCCAGACGCAAATCCGACAGGATCAGGCCAAATTCGCTTTCCCCGGCCAGCTGGACCGCTTCGGTCTGGGTTGTCGCGACGCCGACCACCTTGTGTCCGGCTTCCGTCACGATCTGGGAGAGCTGGTAGGAAATCATCGATTCATCTTCGATGATCAGGACGGACGTGCTGACCTCATTGGCGATGGCCGATTCCGCGGTCCGCAGCATCTCCTCGACGTCCGGGACGCCCACCGACAAGATACGGGCAGCTTCCTGAACAGAGAAACCTTCGACGACCGTCAACAACAGTGACCGGCGCTGGAGCGTGGTCATGGCGTTCAATATCTTTGCGATCCCGGTCTCGTCCGTCAGCGTCGAGACGCGCTTGCTGATCGACTTGTCGAGTTCGGCAAACAAATCCGCTTTCTGGAATTTCAGGTCCGGGGCAACAGAAATCCTGAAGATGAGCGACTCGATCATGTCTTCCACGGCTTCATCGCCGTTTTGCTGTTCTCCCATCAGTCCGCGCGCATAGCGACGCAGATAAGGTAGCTCAGAAGATATCAAGTCCGAGAGCATTTCGCTCTTGCCCCCTTGTGAATACGTATTTGTTTCGACCACGCGATGGCCAACTCACCGGAACCATCGTGTTCGGCACAAATGCATAACCAACCCTTAAGGACAATATCCGACGGCAAAGTGAAAAACTTCCCGCCTGAGGGGAATAATTCGCAACTTTTCTCCACTTGTGTAGTGATCACAGCAGAATACAGAGCCGTACAATCGTCTGCATTGAGGCATGACATTTACATGACAATCGCGTGCGGGTGGGTAAACAGCGCCCTTCTTCCCGCGCCAACCTGCTGCAAATACAACAGAAGACGCCTCCTGATATCTGGCCCGGACTTGCCGCCGGGGCAGGTTTTTGCAGCTGGAACTGCGATTCATACGCTCGTCTCCGGTCAAACCGGCCGGATCAATTCCATCCGGTAGCCATTCGGGCCGGGTCCATTTTCCAGGGTCGCCCCGATCTGGCTGGCTGACGCCTTCATGATGCGCTTGCCCAGACCGGCCGTGGAGGTCTCGACAGGGGCTGCCTGGACATGGGCGCCGCCATTGTCCTCGCAGACGACTTTCAGGCTGCCGTCTTCCTGCATGGCGCCGGTGATCCGGACCTGTCCGGCCTCGCTATCCGCGAAGGCATGCTTGATCGAATTGGCCGCAAATTCGCTCACGATCACCGCAAGGGAGCTGGCGACCAGGGTCGAAATGGCCACCGGGACAGCCTCACAGGTGATGCGGACATGCTCCGGCGCGGAATCCTGTAGCAGGCTGGCAATACGGCTGAGGAACTCATCCATCATCACCGCATCATCCAGGGGTGAGTCATGCAACATCTCATGGAGCGCGGCGGTTGCCTCGATCCGCCGGCCGATCGCATCGAAGGCGTCGGTCATATCCGCTCCGCGCCGAACGCGGCCCTGATAGACCCGCACCAGGGAAGCGACAGACTGAAGCGAATTCTTGACCCTGTGGTCCATCTCGTGGCGCAGGACTCTCTGGGTCTTCAGGGCCAGTCGCAAATCGAGTTCCCGCATCACCTGGCGGGCCATGGTGCGCAGGGCTTTCTTCTGGAAATCATTGAGCGCATTCGGCTTGGTGTCGAGCACGCACACCGTCCCGATGGGCAGGCCGTTCGGGGCCCTGAGCAGCGCGCCGGCATAGAAGCGCAGGCCATCGGCCGGCATGCAGAGCTCATTGTCCGCCGTGCGCGGATCCTTGTGAGTATCGTTGATCTCGACAAAATCGGCGCTGAGAATGACATGCGAACAGATCGACGTGGCCAGCGGCGTTTCGCGCGCGCCGATGCCGACCTCGGCCTTGAACCATTGCCGGTCCTCGTCGATCAGATTGACCACCGAAATCGGCACATTGCAGAGCGCGGAAGCGAGTTCGACAATCTCATCGAAATCGGTTTCACGGGGCGTATCGAGAATATCATATTTGCGAAGGGTCTCGAGCCGGAGCGCTTGGTCTGGGTGCGGGGCGGCTTTCATACAGGCGATATTCCACTCTGGAGGGTTCATGGATGCCCCCACTATAAACAAACCTTAACAAAAAAAAGAACCCGCAATGCCATTCCATGACCGGAACTGGGAACGAGGGGGGCCGTGACGCCAACAGAGGCGACGCCCGTGAAGGCGCTTGGTGGGGAGGTGAATTTCGGAAATAGCTGCTTCGCTCAGGGGTCCGGCAGCGGCAGGCCCTGGGCCACGTCTGGCCTGCAGGGAGTGATGAAACCGGCGCGCCCCTTCGCATACAGGGCGAGACGCCCCGGCCCGGGCCGGTTGGACGGTATATGAAGGGCGTGTGGAAACTCCCCTGCCAGAGCGGTGCGCAAGGCGCGGGAGGGCGTGGGCGTGAATGGGCTCGTGTGCGTCGCGCGACCGGACAAGTCATCCGACAGGGACAGGATGTTTACCCGGCCCCGATGGTCGACGCCCCACAGCATTTGTGAGCCCGGCCCGCCCGCGCGCCGGAACCAGGCCTTCAGGCGCTGGATGCGCCAGAAGATCAGCGGCCAGACCGGGTAGAGATACCAGGGCAGGTTCTGAATCGGGGAGAAAAGCGAGCAGTCCATCGCCGATCATTATACCTCCGTCCACAGAGGGGGAGGATAAGTTTATTTTTGCGGTAGTGGATACGGCAGGATGGGGTGGATTAGAGGGGGGATAGGCGTCTTTTCCCGGCATGCCGCAGGACTGACTGCAGCGCGTCCAGCATGTATCGGGTGGTTTTAACTCTTCATCGGCTCGTATTCCAGAGCGACAGATGGAGGACCCACATATGCATTTCCTACTCATTCACGGCAGCTGGCATGGCGCCTGGTGCTGGCACAAGATTGTCCCGCGCCTTCAGGCCGAAGGACACTCTGCGCACGCCATCGACCTGCCGGGACGCGGCCGGTCTCCGGCACGGTCCCAACTGGTCAGCCTGAAATCCATGGTGGGCGCCGCGCTTGCCGCTATGCCTGAAGACCAGACTACGACGATTGTTGTCCATAGCCGCTATGGCGTGCTGGCCTCTCAATTGGCAGAGCTCGCGCCGGAGCGGATTGCGCGGACGATCTATCTCGCCTCGTTCATGCTGCCGAACGGCAAGGCCGTGGCTGACTATTTCCGCGAAGACCGGGACTCGCAGCTGCCGCCCTTTGTCGACATCAACAGGTTGGGCCTGTGGGACTGGCTGCGTCCGGAAGCCTATCGTCATGTGCTGTATCATGATTGCCGCGACGAAGATAATGCGCTGGCCGCCTCCCTGCTCTGCCGGGAGCCCCTGAGGCCCGCCATCGGTAAGTTGCGGCTTACGGATGACCGGTATGGCCGCGTACCGCGCGGTTATATCCGCCTGAGTGAAGATCGCGCTGTCAGCCCATTCCTGCAAGACCGCCTTCTGAACGAAACGTCATGCGACCGGGTGGAAACTGTCCAGGCCGGGCATTCGGCCTATTTCTCAAAACCCGACCAGTTGACCGCAGCGATCTGCCGGATTGCCGGCGGATAAGTACGCCAGGCTGTGAAGGCCCCTGACAAGGGTAAGCAGGTTTCTTAGACGTCGGCCGGAGGCGCGAAACCTCACCTCATGGAGGTGCCTTACATTCGCTCCAATGCGCGCCTATCTGAGTCCCATGCCGTTGCGCCATTCCGGGCGCACCTGTCCGGCGAGCCCCTTCTGCCACTGACTGTTTCAGCCCGCGTCGCACACGCGCGCTGCCCTGCCCGGATCGCCGGCGCCCGGTTTCCTGCGCCGCACCCAATTACGAATGCCAAAGGAGACCCTCATGGCCAAAGGTCAGAAGAAATCAAACAAGGAAATCCGCAAGCCAAAAGCGGAAAAACCCAAGACCAATGCGTCGAACCCGACGCTGAAAGCCGACTCCATGCTGGGCGTCGAGAAGAAGAGGCGCTGAGACCTCTGCCGCAGGCTTGAATGAGCGAGGGCGGGCGCATCCGCGCGCCTGCCCTCGTGCTCTTGCATGGCTCAGCCGGTGCGGCCATCCACCCGCCAGTCCGGGAAGCGGCGGACCGTGCCGGCGAACATCAGACAGACTTCATTGCCCGCCGGGTCGCGCAGCCGCGCCTCGCGCCAGCCCCAGGATTCGTTGGTGGGCTCGCTGTCAAAGACAAGGCCCTTCGCTTTCAACGCTTCGACATGCGCATCCAGCGCGTCGGCAGACGGATGATCGAAATAGATCACCGTGCCTGAGCCCACAGACGCACTGACCGTATGGAGCGACAGGGTCGCGCCGCGGCCATCTGCGCTCTCGAACCGGGCATAGCGCGGCGG
>DHZF01000043.1 GCA_002414505.1 Hyphomonas sp. UBA5111
GAAGGCTACCGGGTGATCCTGGTGAATTCGAATCCGGCGACGATCATGACCGACCCGGAACTCGCTGATGCCACCTATATCGAGCCCATCCTGCCGGAAGTGGTCGAGAAGATCATCGAGGCCGAAAAGCCGGACGCCCTGTTGCCGACCATGGGCGGCCAGACCGCGCTCAACTGTGCGCTGGACCTGCATTATGCCGGCATCCTCGAAAAGCATGGCGTTGAGCTGATCGGCGCGAAGGCCGAAGCCATCGAGATGGCCGAAGACCGCAAGCTGTTCCGCGAAGCGATGGACCGGCTCGGCCTCGAAAATCCCCGCGCCGCCATCATTGCGTCTCCGAAGAAGGAAGATGGCAAGTATGACCGGATCGAAGGCCTGAAGCGCGCCATGGCCGCGCTGGACGAAGTCGGCCTACCCGCCATCATTCGCCCGGCCTTCACGCTCGGCGGCACCGGCGGCGGTGTGGCGTACAATGTCGAGGAATATGAAGAGATTTGCCGGTCGGGCCTTGCCGCCTCACCGATGGCCCAGATCCTTGTCGATGAAAGCCTGCTCGGCTGGAAGGAATACGAGATGGAGGTCGTCCGCGACAAGGCGGACAATTGCATCATCATCTGCTCCATCGAGAACATTGACCCGATGGGGGTCCATACCGGAGATTCCATCACGGTCGCGCCCGCGCTGACGCTGACCGACAAGGAATACCAGATCATGCGGAACG
Source organism: Hyphomonas sp. UBA5111 (assembly GCA_002414505.1). Lineage (GTDB taxonomy): Bacteria > Pseudomonadota > Alphaproteobacteria > Caulobacterales > Hyphomonadaceae > Hyphomonas. Next base: position 722 of record DHZF01000043.1, read on the forward strand.
CCTCGATTGCGGTACTCCGCGAAATCGGCGTCGAGACCGGTGGGTCGAATGTCCAGTTTGCCGTGAACCCGGCCGATGGACGCCTGGTCGTGATCGAGATGAACCCGCGCGTGTCGCGCTCATCGGCACTGGCCTCCAAGGCGACAGGCTTCCCGATTGCGAAGATCGCGGCAAAGCTGGCGGTTGGCTACACGCTGGACGAGCTCGACAATGACATTACCGGCGTCACGCCAGCCTCGTTCGAGCCGACGATTGACTATGTGGTCACCAAGATCCCCCGCTTTGCCTTTGAGAAGTACAAGGGCGCCGATCCGGTGCTGACCACCGCAATGAAATCCGTCGGCGAGGCAATGGCGATTGGCCGCTCCTTCCAGGAAAGCCTGCAAAAGGCGCTCTGCTCACTGGAGACAGGCCTGTCCGGCCTGGACGATATCGCATTCGAGACCGAAGCCGATCTGCGCAATGCGCTGGGCGTGCCGACACAGGACCGGTTGCGCGTTGTGGCACAAGCCCTGCGCCAGGGCCTGTCCGTGGACGAAGTTCACCAGATCACGTCCATCGACAAATGGTTCCTGCGCCAGATCGCGGAGCTGATGGAGGTCGAGGCTGAGATCCTGAAGGACGGCCTGCCGCAGGATCATGAAGGCATGCTGCGCCTGAAGATGCTCGGCTTTTCCGATAAGCGTCTCGGCAAGCTGGTCGGCAAGAGCGAGGCCGAGATCCGCGCCCTGCGTCACGGACTGGGCGTGCGCCCCGTCTACAAGCGCATTGATACGTGTGCGGCAGAGTTCGCCGCCAAGACACCTTACCTCTATTCCACCTATGAGCAGCCGGTGTTCGGCGCCGAGGAGGCAGAGTGTGAAGCCCTGCCCTCGACACGTAACAAGGCCATCATTCTCGGGGGCGGCCCCAACCGGATCGGACAGGGCATCGAGTTTGACTATTGCTGCTGCCATGCCGCCTTTGCGATGGAAGACATCGGCATTGAATCCATCATGGTCAATTGCAACCCGGAAACGGTGTCCACGGACTATGATACATCGGACCGTCTCTATTTCGAGCCCCTGACCGACGAGCATGTCCTGGAGATCATCCACAAGGAACAGTCGGCCGGCACGCTGAACGGGGTGATCGTCCAGTTCGGTGGCCAGACGCCGCTGAAGCTGGCCAACACGCTGGACCGCGAGAACGTACCGATCCTCGGCACCAGCCCAGCCTCGATCGACCTCGCCGAAGACCGCGAGCAATTCGCGGCCCTGCTCGACGAGCTCGGCATCCAGCAGGCCCCGTCCCGCACGGCCCGCTCGGTCGAGGAAGCCGAAGTCAAGGCCAATGAGATCGGCTATCCGGTCATGCTGCGGCCCTCCTTCGTGCTGGGCGGCCGGGCCATGGAGATCGCGCGCAATGATGAAGACCTGCGCAAGTTCGCGGCCGAAGCCCTGAACGTGGCCAAGGATTCCGGCGACGCCTCACTCTTCATCGACCGCTATCTGTCGGACGCCATCGAGGTGGACGTGGACGCCCTCTGCGACGGCGAGAATGTGCATGTCGCGGGCATCATGGAACATATCGAAGAGGCCGGCGTGCATTCGGGCGACTCCGCCTGTGCGCTGCCGCCCTACACACTGTCGCCCGCCCTTCAGGGCCGTCTCGCCGAGCAGACGATTGCGCTTGCGCGGGCGCTGAAAGTTCGCGGCCTGATCAACATCCAGTTCGCGGTCAAGGATGACGAGATCTATGTGCTGGAGGCCAATCCGCGCGCCAGCCGGACCGTGCCCTTCGTGGCCAAGGCCGTCGGGGCCCCGATTGCCGCCATCGCCGCCAAGGTCATGGCCGGTGCCAGCCTGACCGATTTCGACCTGACCCACGCCAATCCCCGCCGCGTCGCGGTGAAGGAAGCCGTCTTCCCATTCGCCCGCTTCCCGGGCGTCGATCCGCAGCTTGGCCCGGAAATGCGCTCGACCGGCGAAGTCATGGGCTGGGATGATGATTTCGGCATGGCCTTCCTGAAAAGCCAGATGGGTGTCGGAGTCCAGCTTCCGGACTCAGGAACGGTGTTCGTCTCGCTGAGAGACGGCGACAAGAAGGCCATTGTGCCGGCCATCCGGAAACTCATCGATTTCGGATTCTCTGTCCTGGCGACCAGTGGAACCGCCGCCTTCCTCGAAGGCGAAGGCCTGAAAGTGACGCGCATCAACAAGGTTCTTGAAGGCCAGCCGCACATCGTTGACGCCATGATCAATGGCAATGTGCAATTGGTGTTCAATACGACCGAAGGCGCGGCTTCACTGGCAGATTCGGCCTCGATTCGCCGGACCGCCGTGAACCGGAAGATTCCGTATTTCACAACTCTTGCCTCCTCGATGGCGTCGGTTCAGGCCATCGAAAGCATGAAAGACCGGGAAATCTCGGTGCGCGCCTTGCAATCGGCCTGATCAGCCCCACTTGACGCCATTACCAATTAAGACAACGATTTTGCCGCCAACAATAGAGGTGACACAGATGGACCGCATTCCCATGACCGCAGAAGGCCATGCTGCGCTTCAGTCAGAACTAAAGACGCTGAAATCCGTTGAGCGCCCGAACATTATCGCGGCGATCGCGGAAGCTCGTGCGCATGGTGATCTGTCAGAAAACGCTGAATACCACGCCGCCAAGGAGAAGCAGAGCTTCATCGAAGGTCGCATCGCCGAGATCGACGACAAGCTGGCACGGGCCGACGTCATTGACGTCTCCAAGCTGGGCGGCAGCAAGGTGCGCTTTGGCGCGACCGTCACCCTGATTGATGTCGATACGGAAGAAGAAAGCACGTACAAGATCGTTGGCGAAGACGAAGCCAATGTGAAGGACGGCAAGATTTCCGTTACCTCCCCAATTGCCCGCGCAATGATCGGCAAGGAAGAAGGCGACGAAGCCGAGGTGGCGGCCCCGTCCGGGGCGCGCGCCTACGAGGTTGCCAAAGTCGAGTACCTGTAAATGGCTGAGACGGGGTCGCTCGGACCATCCGTCTGGGCGGTCTCCGACGGCCGCGCAGGCAATGCTGCTCAGGTCCGCGCGGTGCTGCAGGCACTGGGTGACACGCGGCGATGGATCCAGATCGCTCATATTAATGGCGAAGCGCACCGCTCAGACCCCCTGGTGCTGACGCCGCGCATACCTTGGACCTGGCTTCCGGCCGACAAATGGCCCGCCCCCCTGGCCTCGCTGCCGAAAGGCCAGCGCGCCCAATTGGAAGCACCCTGGCCGACTGTGTGGGTCGCTGCAGGCCGCCGTTCGGCCGCGCTGACCCGCAAGGTGCGGGAATTGTCCGGAGGCAAGACCCTGACCGTCCAGATTCTCGACCCGCGCATACCCGCAGACAATTTCGACCTTCTCGTCACACCCACTCATGATGAGGTCAGTGGACCGAACGTCATCCAGACTATTGGCTCACCGTCTTATTTTGCGCCGGACCTGATTGAAGAGGCCGGACAGTCTTTCGCAGACCTTGCCGACGAGCGCAGCAAGAGCGCCATTGTCATTCTCGGCGGGAACTCCCGTGCACATACATTCACCGATGCGGCAGCCGAGCGCCTTGAATCCCAGCTGCGCATACTGGCCGGACAGGGCTGGCGCCTGCGCATCACCACATCCCACCGCACACCTGTGCCGGTCGTTGCCCGCTTCCGTTCGATGGCGGATGAAATCGGGGCGCGGTTCTGGGCAGGCCCGGAAGATGGCGAGAACCCGTATCTTGCCTGGCTGGTCTTTTCCGATTGCGCGATTGTCACGGAAGACAGCGCCAACATGCTGTCAGACGCCGCCTGGCACGATTTGCCGATTCATATCGCGCGCCTCGAAGGCCGTTCAAAGAAATTCGACAGCCTGCACCAGAGCCTGATCGATCATGGCGCTGCGCGCTGGTTCGGCGGCACACTTGAAACCTGGAGCTATCCGGCCCTGCGCGAAGCGGACCGGGTCGCCGATGCGATTGTCGAGAAGCTGCTGGCCCGCTATCCGCAGCCTGACATGGGCGGCGATGACACCAAGGTCGCCCCGCCGGACTGGATGGAATGAGCCTGATACGGCTCCCCACATGACCAGCGCCTGATGAAGCTGTTCGCGCTCACCCTTCTGACCATGCTCGCCTTTGCGGCCAATTCGGTGCTCAACCGGCTGGCGCTGGCAGGCGGCCTCATCGACCCGGCAAGCTTCGCCATCATTCGCCTGTTCAGCGGCGCACTCATCCTCGGCCTGATCGTTCTTTTGAGGTCGGCGGCCCACCCTGCCCTCCTGTCGCCAAGGCGATGGACCAGCGTAGCGGCCCTGCTCGCCTACATGCTCGGCTTTTCCTTCGCCTATCTTTCTCTCGATACGGGCGTCGGGGCGCTGATCCTGTTCGGCGGGGTACAGATTACCATGTTCGCTGGCGCCCTGGTGGCGAAGGAGCATGTCCCCGCCCTGAAATGGGTCGGCGCACTGGTCGCGGCAGGGGGGCTCGCCTGGTTCCTGTGGCCGACGCAGGATACGCGGATCGACCCGGCCGGCGCCGCGCTAATGGGCATCGCTGCGCTCGGCTGGGGCATCTATTCGCTGATGGGACGCGGCGCAAAGAACGCCACCACTGAGACAGCGGCAAATTTCGCGATAGCCGCCCCCTTCAGCCTGCTCGCCCTGTTTGCCACCACGCCACAGGTAGCGCCTCTGGGCATCCTGCTCGCCTGCCTGTCAGGCATGGTCATGTCGGGGCTCGGCTATGCGCTCTGGTACGCCATCCTGCCCCGTCTCGCCTCATCCACAGCAGCTGTCGCCCAGCTCAGTGTGCCCGTCCTCGCCGCGCTGGGCGGGATTGCGTTGCTCGACGAGGAGTTGACACTACGCTTTGTCATGGCAGCTTTGGTCGTGCTGGGAGGCATCGGCCTGTCGGTCGTCTACAAACCCAGACGGTCCAGCAGGGATCTCGCCAGAACATCGGGCGACTCCTGACTCGTATCCACCTCAAGATCATACTCAGCGCCGACGTGAACACGAGAAAATTGCCATCGCGCTTGCCCAATATCCCGGTCCCCGCGCGCAACCTCCCGTGCCTCTGCAACCTCGAGCGCAGAATGAACGCCTACAAAGACCGGCTGATGGTTGTTCAGCAGGCGTCGGTATTCCTGTTGTTCTCCATCCCCCATCCAGACATCATCGACAATCACGTCAAGTCCGGCCTCAGCCATAGCCGCCACGGACCGGCGCATGCCATCCATGAGGCGCTTTCCGAAGGGGCCCGTTTCCACGCTCACCTCGGGAGGAGTTACTCCCTCGACGGGAAGGAAGACAAAGCCGTCCACATGGTCCTTCAGCCACCCAGGCTGCATATTGAGAAAGTCATCCATCTGAACATGCAGGAATGGGCGTAACGCAGCCTCCTGAATTGCGCGAGCAAGAGAGGTCTTTCCCGCGCTCGTTGTTCCATTCAGGATGACTACGAGCGCCATGACGTCAGGCCGCCACGACACGCTCATCGGCCGGGATCGGCTTCAGGATGAAGCCGCCGCCGAGAATGCGGGTGCTGCCTTCCGCGTCGTAGAGCACAGCGGCCTGGCCGCGCGCGACGCCCTCTTCCGGATCATCGAACCAGATCACGGGCACGCCATCGCTCCAGCCCAAACGGGCCGGCACTGGGGGCCGCGTGGACCGCACACGGACGAGCACGGGCGAGCCCGCATCAGCTGCAGCCTCCAGAGAGCCCTCGCCCAGCCAGTTCAATTCTTCCAGGAGCAAGCCGGACGTCATCAAGGCTTCGCGCGGGCCAACAATGACCCGGCGGCTCGGCGCGTCGATCTTCACCACGTACAACGGGTCGCCCGTCGCGACACCCAGGCCGCGGCGCTGGCCGATTGTGTAGTGGATCACGCCATTATGCTCGCCCAGCACGCGGCCATCGAGATGCACGATCTCGCCGCCGCGCCCGGCGCCCGGACGCAATTTCTCGACGACCGTCGCATAAGAGCCTTCCGGCACGAAACAGATGTCCTGGCTGTCCGGCTTGGAGGCGACCGGCAGATTGAACTGGTCGGCCAGTTCGCGCACCTGTGTCTTCGGCAAGTCGCCCAGCGGGAAGCGCAGATAGTCGAGCTGCTCTGCCGTCGTGGCGAACAGGAAATAGGACTGGTCGCGGCTGGCATCGGCCGCGCGGTGAAGCTCGGGCCCGGTGTCACCATCTGTCCGGCGGATATAGTGGCCCGTGGCAAGGCAATCCGCGCCAAGATCGCGGGCGGTCTTCAGAAGGTCCGAGAATTTGACCGTCTGGTTGCAGCGAATGCACGGGATGGGCGTCGACCCCGCCAGATAGGTATCGGCAAAGTCTTCCATCACCTGCTCGCGGAACTTGGACTCGTAATCGAGCACATAGTGCGGAATGCCGATCTGGTCGGACACATTCCGGGCATCATGGATGTCCTGCCCGGCGCAGCACGCGCCCTTCTTCTCGATGGCCGCGCCATGATCGTAGAGCTGCAACGTGATACCGATCACGTCATAGCCCTGCGCCTTCAGCATGGCGGCCACGACAGAGCTGTCGACTCCGCCCGACATGGCAGCGACGACGCGCGTTTCCGCGGGCGGTTTGGCAAATCCAAGAGAGTTCACGCGGCCATCCCAGGCCGGCGGCAATTTATAAGTCATGTCTCACTCCAACCGGGTTAAAGGCCCGGAGCAGTTTCAGGAATGGGGGCATATAGCGCGGGACGCGCCAAATTGCGAGGGGGTCAGGCTGCAGATGCTTCGGCGTTGGCCGTTCCGGCCGCGACCCAACCGCCCCGGAAATGGCGGGCCGGCTCCAGCTTGTCGGTCAGGCCGATGACGCTTTCGCCGCCGCCGAGCAGGATCATGCCGCCTGGCATCATCTGTTTCGCGACACTGTCGATCACCTTGGTCCGGGCCGACCGGGCCATGCCAGACAGCACATTGCGGCACAGGATGACATCGAAATTGCCCAGCCCGTCCGCGCGTTCCAGCAGATTGTGCTGGCGGAAGCTGATGCGGGAGCGCAGCGCTTCCGACGCCTCCCACTGGCCGGTTTCCAGCCGGGTGAAATGCTTCACCAGACGGTGGATCGAAAGCCCCTTCTGGACCTCATAATGGCCGAAACGCGCCACACGGGCCTTCTCGGTCGCAACCTTGCAGATATCGGTCGACAGAATGTCGATCTGGGCGCCCCGCAGGCTGGCCGGCAGTTCGTCTTCCAGAAGGATGGCCAGCGAATAGGCTTCCTGGCCTGTGGCCCCGCCAGCGCACCAGACCTTGAGGCGGCCGGTGTTGGAGGCTTTCAGGCGTTTGGGCAGGATCTCTTCCACCACGCGCTTCAGCGCGTCGCGGTCCCGGAAGAACCAGGTGTCCTTCGACACCAGCGCTGCGGCCACTTCAGCGGCGAAAACGGGATTGGCGCGGGATTTCAGGCAGTGAACGAGGTCCGCCATCGTGCCAAACCCCTCGCGGCGTGCAATCGCGGCGAGCCGGGCTTCGATCAGATAGGATTTGGATTTCGGAATCGCCTGTCCGGAGCCTTTCAGCGCCAGCTCAGCCAACTCGTTGAAGACCTCTTCCTGCATCTAACACTCCGAATCGGACATTCTGCCCATAAACCTTACCCATAGGTCGCGGTTTATTAAGAAATGCTTCAGACCAGACCGACTTCCGCAAATTTGCTTTCCAGAATATCAGCGTCGAATGGCTTCATGATGAACTCGTCGGCACCCGAACTCAACGCCTCATTGATGTGTTCCGCGTCGTTTTCGATAGAACAGAACACCACCAGCGGATGCTTGCCCTCTTCCTCACGGCGCAGGGCGCGCAGGAAATCGAGTCCGTTCATCACCGGCATGTTCCAATCAAGCAGGATGGCATCCGGCATCTTCTGGCGACACTGGCGCATGGCCTCGGCGCCGTCACCGGCTTCCAGGACATCGAATTTCAGGTCGCGCACGATACGCGCCGCCACTTTTCGGACAACACGGGAATCGTCGACGATCAGACAGGTTTTCATAGGATATCCTGTGCGCAGCAGCTTGGCGTCGAATCTGGCCGACCCCGGTTAAGAAAGTCCTGCCAAAGTGTAAATTTCAGCCGGGCCGTCAGCCCTCAGCGCGGATGCCCGCCGCCATGATGATGACGGTCTCATCGCTTTCGCTGGCAGTCAGTTCACCGCCCAGACCGTCACAGATGATCTTGGAGAACAGGGGCTGGATCGTCTCCGGCCGCCAGCCATCTTCCGGCTCGATTCCCTTGATACCATTGGCAATGTCGGGTCGCAGACGGGCCCGCTTGCCTTTGCAGGTCAATGTGATGGTCAGGCCCACTTGCTCATTGCGAATGCGGACATGGATGACCCCGCCCCGCGGCAGGCAGTCGATCCCCATCATGACGAGGTTCATCATCATGCGCACATGCGAGAAGCTCAGATGGTCGGTCTGGATGTCGAATTCGATGCTGGGCCGGTGGCTCGCCACGAAATTCTGGGTGATCTTGCGCGCTTCATGAATGTCGGCAGCGCCCGAATTCAGCCCGATCGAGCCGAAGGCATAGCGCAGGAACTGGATCCGCGCGCCAGCCTTCTCCGCGCCATCATGCAACAGGTCCTGTGCCTGAGCCTTCATTTCCATGTCACCGGGATCGTTCAGCAGATCCAGCGCATTGGTGACCGAGGAAACGGGCGAAACAAGGTCATGGCAGATGCGCGATGCGATGTACGCAGACAGGCGTGCAGGATCGATCATGGATGGGAGCGCCCCGTTCTAGAGTTCAGATTTTGCGCAGGATTGTGTGAGCCGCCCGGTGTGTCAATCAAGGCTGTATGAACTATTGGCGATATTCGACATTCTGCTCAGTTGTGTCTTCCGGCCGCTCCATATCATCATAACCATGCCGCGCGCTATGGAAGGTCAGCAGGAACAGGCCAATGGAGAGGCCGAGCGTCATCACACCGCCCAGAATATAGGCGAGCCAGCCATGACCGGAGAGGCCATCGGCATTGCTTTCCCACAGCAGCGATATGCCCCAGAGCATCAAGCCCAGAAGCACGAAGCTGGCGACTATCCAGAAGATCAGCTTGCGCGACATGAAGATTCACCTACGCCGGACGGCGCCGGAAACAAGCTATTTCTGTTTCCAGGTGCCGCTGGCGTCCATGTACCATTGGCCACGGCTCAGCTTGGCGATCTGTTTTTCGCCCGTGATGCGGGCCACTTCCGCCACCGTGGTGCCGGTTTCAGCAGCAACTTGGGCGTATTTGGCAGCGCGTCGGTTGTTGATCTCCTGAACCTTGCGGATCAGGGCCGGGTCGCCGGACCCGATGACGCCGAGGCGCCCATCAATGCGCTCACCGACCTCACCCGCCTCGATGGCGGCGTCGATTACAGGATCACCCGCCGAAGCGGCTGGGGCCAATGTGGCCAGCCCGAATGCCAGGGCCAGGGCAGCGAAAAAAGTGCGAAGGGATTTCATCATATCGTCTCCTGATTTCGCGAGTTTAGAACAGGTCCGGATTGTCCGCGATCAGGTCTTCGACTTCCTTGTCGAGGATCACGCGGACTTCCTGGGTAATATTGACGTTCAAATCGATCTTGATCGGCTTGTCGGAGGGTTCGATGCGGACTGTCGGCGTGCAGGCAACCAGTGCTGCCACGCCCGCGCCAGCCAGCAGAGCTTTGGAAAAATTCATCAGGATTCGCTCCTCAGGGTTCAGCGGCGACCATGACATAAGCAACCTTAACGTCAATGAAGTTGGTCGTTGCGCGCTATTCAGATTCGTCGAGCCGTTTCGCCGTGACCTGTTTCACAACTTCATCCGTCAGGCTCTTCTGACTGGTATAATACTGGGCGTTGCGCAAGAGTTCCCCCAGCGCTGAATTGACGGTGATCGTGAACAGGAAGGGCTGGCCGGTCAGCACTTGGTTTCCATCCCCATACGCAATCCCCTTCCGGCTCTTGCCTTCCAGGATCAGGGAAATCGTCATCCGGTCCCGCACATTGCCGTCGAGCCCGAGTTCGAGAACGGTAAAATCGAAATCCTTCAGCGCCTCAAACGCCATTTTGGCATTCGGATCAGCCGCACCGGCGGAATCCCCGGCCGAGCCCTGATAGGAGATGTAGCCGCCTGTGGCGTCGGCTTTCAGACGGGCGTCACGGACAAGGATATTCGTACCATCAATGTCGATAGGGAACCGGCCGGACACGGTGCCCGTGGCCCGCGTGTCCGGCAGTTTCAGCACTTCCACGAGTTTTGCCAATTCGATGGCATCCGCCGTGACTTCAATGTTCTGCTGTTCCCCGCCCAGCGTCCATACAAAGGAGGGCAGCGCGAGCGTGCCGCCCGCGAAGGGGAAGGAGGCTGACTCGACCTTGAATTGCGTTCCTTCGACAAGCTGGAAGATGATCTCGCCATTTTCCAGCGGAACACCGGGATTCAACCGCTCAACCAAAATGGTCTGACCGGGCTCTGTGGTCAGCGCGAGAAGCTCGCTGAATGTCACGGTGCCGTTGACGCCCTGCACCCGGCCAAGCCGGGTTGTCTGGAAGCCAAATTCAGACACCGATACCTGACCCGTCCCTTCGATCTTTCCTTCGACGATGTCGAACCGCGCAGACGCCGCAAGTCCGCCGCGCGCATCGGTGAAGACGCCGCGTAGCCGGTCCGACAGCCGCCAGGGCTGCAATCCGCCCGGTTCAAATTGCAGGTCACGGCTCTCGATGCCCGCGCTCCCGCTCAGCTTCGTCACATCAAGGCGCAACAACGTGTCCGCCACGCTGATCCCGTTGGAGGCCAGCCTCAGGGGCCCCGTCATGTAGAAATCCGCACCATTGAGCGTTGCGTCCAAATCTGCCGTCAGGGGCTGGTAGAGCGGGTCATCGCGATAATCCCGGATGATCACGCCATCGGCGCTCATGCCGCCCTTCACGCCGCTGTCTCCGGTCGTGCCATCGAAGCGGAAGTCGCTGGAAGTGACGTTGGCAGGAATGAGCGAGCCGTTGAATGTGGTTGCGCCCAGTCGGGCCGAAAGCGCGGGGGCGGCGTTGACGCGCGTGGCAATGCCCAATCTGAGGGCGTCCCCCTCAATGGTGAGGGTTTCCTCGCCAATGTTCAGGGCCAGCGCGACCGTGTCCGAGACGGCTGATACGCTTGCGGTCTTGCCGCCCGTCCAGTCGATCGCGGCATTGGTGAACTTCACCGTGCCGGAATTGGACGAAAAGGCGACCGGAAGCGACAGGTCTCCCAGTCTGGTCGCACCTGCGAACCCGGCCCCCGGCGCAACGAAATCCTTGCCTTCAGGACAGATCGGCGTCCTGAAGGCGCCAAGACTGACAGACCCAAAGCGCAGCCCCTGGCTGTTCAGCGTCAGGCAGGCCCGGTTCGGTGTGGACACCCGCCACCCGGCCTTGCTCGACGCGACAAGAAGTTCTCCGGCAACACTGGTAGAGTTCAGATCGAAGCCGGACAGGTTTCCAGCCACGCCGATGCGGCCAGACGTTTGAAGGGTCATCTCCCCTTCGCCGACACGCTCATAGTCGATCTGCTTGAGATTGGCCGATAGGGTGCGCCCGCCCGCTGTCCACGGCGACAGGCTCAGACCCGTTGCGTTGAACCGGGACAGTCCGGCCTCACCCATGCGGACATCAAGGTCTGCGGAGAAGGCCGGGAGGCCACCACCGGTCATGTCGAGATGCCCCGTCACGGACCGGTCATGCCCTGCCCAGGAAAGCCAGCGGCCTTCCGGCCCCGGCTCAATATCGAGCGCGAGCCCGGATTGAGAGGTTAATTGCAATGGCCCCTCCGCCGAGATCGCCCAGCCCTCCGCGCTGCGCCGGGCCTGAACGGACGCGGCCCCATCGAACGCTGCCAGAATACGGCGAAGCGCGTCCGTGAGGCTGGTCTCATGTGCGGCGAACGTGTCGGGCAAATTCACGAAGTCGAGCAATTGGCTGGTCGTTCCAGCGTTCAGTGACGTGCCGGCTGTCGACAGGTCAGCTTCGAACCCGATGTCGCCGTCAACGGACCGCAAGAGCGTTCCGCGGATCGAGGCCGCCTGCGCCCGCCCCTGCGGGATTTCCAGACTGCTGGCAGAGGCGAGGATTGGACCGGTCACGCGTCCCGCTTCGCCTGCAAGATCGACCTCCAGCGAAATGTCGCGACCGGCAAACGCGCTGCCGGACACTTTGGCGGCGCTCGCTTCGGCGGAGGCCTCAACCAGAGCAGTGAGGATCGAGTCGAGGTCCGAGGATGGCAGGCGGGCCAGAATGGCACGGCCACGCGTGGCTGCCTCCGAGACGGCATAGCCGCCCCAGGCTGCGCTCGTGATGTCGCCATCCCAGACAATTTGTGTGTCGCCCTCTCCGCTGAGCGGCGAGTTCAGCAGGGCGGTCAGCTGGACGTCACGGGCCTGAACGCCCCGAACATCGGCCTCGGCCAGATCGAGAAACGCCTCGCCTTCCAATTGGCCGTCGCTTGCGGTCACATCGATCCGGCCTTCCGACCAGACCAGCGTACCGTCCGGCCCGGACAGGGACACCGGGTCCAGCGTCATCTGCAATGTGCCAGATTGCGGGAATTCGCCTTCCAGATTGACCGACGCGCCGATCTCGCCGGCGCTCGTGACCAGCACGAGGCGCCCATCGGTAATCTTCACCGGTGGCAGAGCGCTGCTACCTTCCCCGCCAGAACTGCTGCTGCCGAGGCTTTCAAGCCCGTAAAAGCGAATGCCGCGATCATCCAGTGTGCCGCGCAATTCAGGCGCCGTGATCGCCACAGCCCCAAGCGACGGGACCAGGCCCTTCCAGGTGAGGTTTGCCGTCACGTCTTCCGCCCTGAAGGGCACATGCTCGCCGGATTTGACCCGGACACCGGAAATCACCGCGCCGCCGGGCCCGAGGCGCTCGATATTCGCTTCGCAGACCAGGGATTGCTCGTGGCACCATTGGGCAAGGGCCTGATGGGCAATGTACTTCCGTCCCAGCCAGGTGAGGGCTACAAACAGGAGGATCAAGGTCAGGACCGCAACCAACAGCCACCGCCCCCATTTCAGGCGCCGCCTGCCCGTCTTCGAGCCTTCAACCTCTAAATCTTTGTAATGTGGCGTATTCACTGATGGTTCCGGCTTGCTTCTTGCTTTGGTTGGCTACTAGGATTTGTAGGAGAGCAAGAAGGCCAAATTGAGCAAAATTGTCGTTTCTTAACGTATAAACGGTATAAAAGGTCCTTCTGACATTCACAGTCCTGAGAGACAGAGGTGCTGGGTGGCACTGGAGTGAGGGAGAGCGCGCCATGATGCATGACGTGAGTACAATTGAGACTAATACCGCCGAGCCAAGCCGCACGGTGTCGCATGGGCTGAAAAGCCTGGTCGTATTGGGCCTGCTGGGATCTGTCTCGGCAGTTCTGGGCCTGGTCACGATCGGCCCGTCCAACGATCCGGTCGGAATGGGGGCCGCGCACGCCTCCCCGGCCCCGCCGCCGCTGGCGACGACACTTCTGTCCGCCACGGAATTCGAGCCCGGTCTCGGCACTCCTGATCATTTGAGCGACACGCTGAAGAGCCGCGAAACACTGACCGAACTGGTTACCCGGCTCGGCGCGCAGCCTTCCGATGCCGCCGCCGCGCTGCACACGATCTATGAGAAGGAATTGCTGGATCCACGGCGCCTGCGCCCTGGGGTCAAGGCAGATGCCTTCATCACGAATGGCCAGCTGACCGCCCTGAACATCAAGGCAGATGCCGAACGCAACCTCTTCATCACCCGCTCGGCCTCCGGTGGCTGGACGGCCAGCGAGCTGAAAGCCCGCCTCAGCCCGACCTATCACCGTGTGGCTGCGCCGATCGAAACCTCGATCTATGAGGCTGCCCGCAAGCTGGGCGCCGGTGACCAGCAGGTCGTCGATTTTGCCAGCGCCTTTGCCTATGACGTGGATTTCCAGCGGGAAATCCATCCGGGGGACTCCTTCGAAATGGTCTATGAGACACAGGTCGATGAGCACGGCACGCCGGTGAAGAGTGGTGACCTTGTCTATGCCAAGCTGAACGGACGCGCCCTGACTCGCGGCTTCTACCGTTTCGCGCCGAGCGATGACGGAGTGCCCGATTATTTCGACGAGAATGGCGAGAGCGCCACGAAATTCCTGATGAAGACGCCGATCAATGGGGCGCGCCTGTCGTCATCCTTCGGCAATCGTCGCCATCCGATCTCCGGCTATAACCGCCTGCACAAGGGCACCGATTTCGCCGCCCCGTCCGGCACGCCGATCTATGCGGCCGGCAATGGCACGGTGGAGCGCGCGAGCCGCTATGGCGGCTATGGCAATTATGTCCGCATCAAGCACACCAACAATTACAAGACCGCCTATGCGCACATGTTGCGCTATGGACCGGGTGTGCGTGCCGGCAAGCGGGTCCGCCAGGGCGACGTCATCGGCTATGTCGGATCCACCGGCGCCTCGACGGGTCCGCATCTGCATTATGAAGTCTATATCAAGGGCAAGCCGGTCAATGCGATGAAGCTGAAACTGCCGACCGGGCGCAAGCTGGCGGAAACGCCGGACATGCTGGCCGAGTTCGAGGCCCGCAAGGCCGAGATCGACGCCATCCGCACGGCCCAAGGCGCGCAATTGATGGCGGCCACCCCGCTGGTCAATCCACGCTCACCGTAAGGGATTTGAACTACAAAAAGGCCCCGGCCGATTCTGCGGCCGGGGCCTTTTTGTTGGGAAAGACCTTAGTTCAGGGCCGCTGCACCTTTTGCGAACCCGTTCGGGACACCATTGATGGAGAGCTGGTCGCCCTCGACGCCGATCTCGATGGCCTCACCATCATGGATGCGGCCTTCCAGCAGGAGCCGGGCAAGCGGGTCCTGCAATTCCTTCTGGATGACCCGCTTGAGCGGCCTTGCCCCATAGACCGGGTCGTAGCCACGCGCGGCCAGCCAGTTGCGGGCATCAAGGCTCAGTTCCAGCGTCATCTTCCGGTCCTTCAGCAACGCTTCGAGGCGCTCCATCTGGATGTCAACGATATGGTCGATCTCGCCACGGCCCAGCCGCTTGAAGAAGACGATCTCGTCGATCCGGTTGATGAATTCCGGCCGGAAATGCATGCGGATGGCCCCCATGACAGCATCCTTGGCCGCGTCCGACACATCGCCCTCTTCGCCGCTCGCCAGCGCATCTGCGCCGAGGTTCGATGTCATGATGATGATCGTGTTCTTGAAGTCGACCGTACGGCCCTGACCATCGGTCAAGCGGCCATCATCGAGGACCTGCAACAGCGTGTTGAACAGGTCCGGATGGGCCTTTTCGACTTCGTCGAACAGGATGACCTGATAGGGTCGGCGCCGGACCGATTCCGTCAGCACACCACCTTCATCATAGCCGACATAGCCGGGAGGCGCGCCGATCAGACGCGCGACGGAATGCTTCTCGGAAAATTCCGACATGTCGAGCCGCAGGATCGCGGTATCGTCATCGAACATGAATTCGGCCAGCGCCTTGGTCAACTCGGTCTTGCCGACACCGGTCGGACCGACAAACAGGAAAGAGCCGATGGGCCGGTTCGGATCCTGCAGGCCTGCACGCGCACGGCGCACGGCATTGGAGACAGCCTCCAGCGCCGCATCCTGGCCAACGACCCGCTTGCGCAAATCGTCTTCCATCTTGAGCAGCTTCTCGCGCTCGCCTTCCATCATCTTGTCGACAGGAATGCCCGTCCACTTCGAGACAACAGCAGCGATATGCTCTGGACGGACGACTTCGGATACCAGGCCGCCGTCGCCTTGGTCATCCTCGCTGCCTTCGACTTCGGCGATCAGCTTTTCGAGCTGCGGGATGGTCGCGAATTTCAGTTCGGACGCCTTGGCGAGATCGCCCTGGCGCTGGGCTTCCGCCATATCGGCATAGGCCCGGTCGAGCTGCTCTTTCGCAGAGGCAGCGCCCTTCAGCTTGTTCTTCTCGGCTGACCATGTGGACGTCAGTTCGTCAGACTTTGTCTGCAGGTCTGCAATCTCGCTCTCGATCGTCTTCAGGCGGTCAACGGAAGCGGCATCCTTTTCCTTCTTGAGGGCTTCGGCTTCGATCCGGAGCTGCAGGAGGCGGCGGTCGATTTCGTCCAATTCTTCAGGTTTGGAGTCGACCTGCATGCGCAGGCGCGCGGAGGCCTCGTCCATCAAGTCGATGGCCTTGTCCGGCAGGAACCGGTCCGTGATGTAGCGGTTCGACAAATTCGCAGCAGACACGATCGCCGCATCCGATACGCGAATCCCGTGATGGGCCTCATACCGGCCTTTCAGGCCACGGAGAATGGAAATCGTATCGGCCACGGTCGGCTCATCGACGAAGACCGCCATGAACCGGCGCGCCAGGGCTGGATCGCCTTCAACATGCTTGCGGTACTCGTCGAGCGTGGTCGCACCGATACAGTGCAGCTCGCCGCGGGCCAATGCAGGCTTCAGCAAATTGGAGGCATCCATCGCGCCATCGGCCTTGCCTGCGCCCACCAGCGTATGCATCTCATCAATGAACAGGACGACGCCGCCTTCCGCCTGCTGAACTTCATTCAGCACGGCTTTCAGGCGCTCCTCGAATTCACCGCGAAACTTCGCCCCGGCGATCAGCGCGCCCATGTCGAGCGCAAGCAGGCGTTTGCCCTTCAGGCTTTCCGGCACATCGCCATTGACGATGCGCAGCGCCAAGCCTTCGGCGATGGCGGTTTTACCCACGCCGGGTTCACCGATCAGGACGGGATTGTTCTTGGACCGGCGGGACAGGACCTGGATTGCGCGGCGGATTTCCTCGTCGCGTCCGATGACGGGGTCGAGCTTGCCTTCGCGGGCATCCTTGGTCAGGTCGCGGGCATATTTCTTGAGCGCCTCATAACCTTCCTCGGCATTCTCGCTGTCGGCCGTGCGGCCCTGGCGAAGCTCGGCCACCGCGCCTTCAAGGCCAGAGGGCGTGACGCCGGCATTTGCCAGCACGTCTGCAGCCGGATCATTCTTCAGGCTGGCCAGGGCCAGCAACAGACGCTCGACGGTGACAAAGCTGTCGCCCGCCTTCTTGGCGCCCTCTTCTGCGGCCTGGAAAAGCTGGGCCCCTGCCTGTTCGAGCCGCAAGCCGGAACTTGCGCCCTGCACTTTGGGCAATTTGCCAAGCGCGGTATCGACGCCTTGTGCCACCAGTTCCGGCCGTCCGCCGCTTGCGCGGATCAGGTTCACGGCCAGCTGGTCGCGGTCTTCCAGCATGGTTTTCAGGACATGGGCCGGTGTCAGCACCTGGTGCCCGTTTGCGAGGGCAGCCGTCTGGGCGCCCTGGATGATCGCGCGGGCGCGTTCGGTATATTGTTCAATATTCATCTACATCCCCTTTGAAAGGCAGATCATGGAAGGTTCTGGATGATGGCCCCGCTCAGCGGCAGCCGGTATCCGGTTCTTCCCTGATGTGGGTAGCCTTTATCCGTCTTACAACCGCCCGTATTGTTACGAGAGGCGCAAGAAAAAGCCCGGCGTGCGAGATAGCAGCCGGGCTCTTTAAACATGTATGACAGCCTCACACTCAGTCGGTGGTTTCAGCCGATGCCTGTTCGGGTTGCGCGCTATCATCTTCCTTTGGCGCTGCTTTCCGGCGGCCCCGGGAGACCGTCTTCAGCACGCCATCGGTCTCAGCCTCAGGAGCCTCGTCCGATTTTTCGCGTTTGGCGTAAGGCTTGCGGCGGGTGCGCGAGCGGGGCTTTTCAGCCTTGTCGTCACCATCCTCAGACCGGTCGGAGCTCTCGGAAGACTCGTCGCTGCGGGAAGCAGACTCGCGTGGAGACTCGCTGTCACGACTGGAGCGGTCATCGTCATCGCGGCTCTTGGTGCGCGATTCGACTTCGGCTTCCTGTTTTGAGGAATTGTCGCTGTCGGAATTGCTGCTGTCATTATCGTCGCGGCGATTGTCGCGATTCTGGTTGCGCTGCTGCTGGGAGCGTTCTTTCGCTTCCGTCTGCTTGGCCACAATCCGCTGATAGTGTTCGGCAAACTGGTAATAGGCTTCGGACAGGATCCGGTCGCCGCTCGTCTGCGCGTCACGAGCATATTGCTGATACTTGTCCAGCACCTGCTGGGCAGATCCACGAATTTTTACATCCGGACCGACGCTTTCATAGTGACGATTCGGATTGTTATGGCTGTTCTGGCTGCTACCGCCTGAGCGACGATTGCGCCCGCGTGAACGTTTCATGCAGATCTTCCCGTTTCATGCGCCTGATCTGTTTTCAGGCAATTCCCAGCGCAACCGGCCTTCTGGATAAAGTGGCCCCAGCCCTTGATTTGCGCGAGTCTTGTGAGGGGACATGCAGTTACACCGTGTGTGGTCGCCGTCTCACGAGAATCTTCTAGCGTGACTTTCGCCATCCGCCAAGAAGAAATGTAAGTATTACACAACAGGGCGTTGCGCGACGATGGCCCGGTCGTTTCCACCGAGATCGTTCAGACAGGAGATGGCCTCGAATCCCGCCATTTCAAGCAGCCCGCTGACGGATTCCTTTTGGTCATACCCGATCTCGAACACCAGCCAGGCCCCAGGTTTCATGGCTGCGGCCCCCAACCGCACAATCTCCCGATAGGCGTCGAGGCCGTCGGCGCCGCCATCCAGCGCTGCGGCCGGATCATGGTCCCTGACTTCCGGCATCAGGCCGGCCATCTCCTCGCTGACGATATAGGGGGGATTGGAAATGATCAGGTCCGCCTGATTCCATTTCTGCCAGCCAGACCAGGGGCCATCGTGAACAGACGCACGATCAGACAGGCCAAGCCGGGACAGATTTTCGCGGGCGAGCGCCGCGGCCTCCGGGCTCGCCTCCACGCCTTCCCCGCTCGCTTCGGGGCGATGCGCAAGGATCGCGGAGAGAAGGCATCCACTCCCCGTTCCGAGGTCGGCGACGAAGACCGGTTGTCCTTCAGGGATATGCGCGAGGGCGGCCTCGACCACGATCTCGCTGTCCGGACGCGGGATCAGCGCGCGGGCATCGCTCAGGAAGTCGAGACCGTAGAATTCGGTCGTGCCGAGGATGTGCTGGAGCGGTTCACGAGTGACGCGGCGTGCAATGACGTCCGAAAAAGCGGAAATGGTTTCATCCGAAACCGGATCGCCGCCGCGCGCGATAAGGTCTGCCGACTGACAGCCTGCAACATGGGCCAGCAACCAGCGGGCTTCGAGCCGGGCTGTATCTATGCCGGCTTCGCGCAGCTCAGCCGCGCCTTCTGCCAGCAGGATGTCATACGTCTTGCCAGGCAGCTCAGTTTGCCTCCATCGCGGCCAGCTTCCGGGCCCGGTCTTCCGTGATCAGCGCTTCGACGACATCGTTCAGCTTGTCGCCGGTGATGATCTTGTCGAGGGAATACAGGGTCAGGCCGATGCGGTGATCGGTGACGCGGTTTTCGGGGTAATTGTAGGTGCGAACCTTCTGGCTGCGGTCGCCGGTGCCGATCTGGCTAGCGCGCGCCTCGGCGCGTTCGGCGTCGCGTTCGGACCGCTCTTTCTCGTAGAGGCGGATCTTCAGCTGTTCCATCGCCTTCTCGCGGTTGACGTGCTGGGACTTTTCCGAGCTTGTCACCATGATACCGGTCGCAAGGTGCGTGATCCGCACAGCCGAATCCGTCGTGTTGACGTGCTGGCCGCCGGCGCCGGATGACCGCATTGTGTCGATACGGATGTCTTCGGGCTTCACCTCGATCTCGACATTCTCAGGTGCGGGCAGAACAGCCACGGTGGCTGCAGACGTATGGATACGGCCCTGCGTCTCAGTGGCCGGGACGCGCTGGACGCGGTGCACGCCGCTTTCCCATTTCATGTGACCGAACACGCCATCGCCAGCAATATTGGCGACAATTTCCTTGTAGCCGCCGGCATCGCCTTCAGAGGCGTCGACCACTTCGACCTTCCAGCCCATGGTCTGCGCGTAACGAGTATACATGCGGTAGAGGTCGCCCGCGAACAGCGCGGCCTCGTCGCCCCCCGTGCCGGCCCGGATTTCAAGCACGATGTTCGCCGCATCATCGACATCCTTGGGCAACAGCAGGACCTGCATCTCCTGCTCCAGGTCCGGCAGGCGGTCCTTGATGTCCTCGATTTCCATCTGGGCGAGTTCCGCCATTTCGGCGTCGCCAGAGGATGCCAGTGCCTGCGCCTCCTCCAGGCCCATGCGTGCAGCCATGACTTCCCGTGCCTTGTCGACGACGGGTTTGAGTTCGGAATGCTCCTTGGACAGGGCGATGATCTCGTCGGTTTCGGTCGTCGCGCCCATGCGCGCCTCGACCTGTTCGAAACGATCAACAACCTGCTGGAGCCGGGAAAGGGAAAGAGTAGCCATCCGCGCCCTTTAGAGCGCTTTTGGCCACCTGATAAGTCCCTTCGGCTGTGATTGCCTGCCTCAGACGAGAATGCGGATCACTTCCTTGCCAGCCAGTACGATCAGCGTGATCGAGGCGAGCGCAAAGACAGAGAAACGCAAAGTCACCTTCGGCGACAGGATCTGGACGAAGGAATGCACGATGCGCAGGCCGACATAGATCCAGGCCAACAGGGTCGCGACATGGTCCCCGCCGCCCGTCAGCGCCGCGAAGAATACGAGCGCATAGAAGATGGTCGGCTGCTCATGGAGATGATTGTAATTATCGGCGACCGAGCGGACATTTGCCGGCAGCCTGTCACCATAGGTACCGGGATGACGCGCATCATCCGGGTTGATCTGGGCCTTCTGCATGGCCGGAATGCGCGTAGCATACATCCACAACCAGAGGATCAGGGTCCACACGACCAGCGCAAGGACAGGATAGAGAAATTCGACATTAATTGGCATTTTAGCCTCCCACAGCTTTTTTGTTCTGTATGGAGCTTATGCGCTATTCTGCTGCATGAACAGCACCTTGCTTGCGGGCCGCACCTGGAAATTGCGCATCAATGAAGGCAATAAACGTATCAATGTCCTCCGACACAATGCTGTGTCCGCCGGGCCGAAGCCACCATGCGATGCCGGCGCCGGGGTCGAATTCCTGCTTCATGCCGCCTGTCGGCAAGCCCTCTTCGCCCGCCGCCACATAGGCTTCAGACGCTGATATGGCGGCGCGAAAGGAAGAATTCGGATCGGACCAGACGTCCCGGCGGCCATTGCCCAGCAGCACAGGCGTCGGGGCCAGAAGCGCGAGCAATTGGTGCTGGTCCACCGGCAATTCGTCCAGTCGGTCCAGCCAGCCTTGGGTCTGCGGTGCCAGCCAATGGGGATAAGTTTCCGCCATGCGCTTAAGCCCCTCGCCCGTTTCCGAGCGTGACAGGGAGGCGCCGGCAAACCCGGCCTGATGGGCGATGACGGCATCGGCGCGCCGGTCCCAGGCTCCTGTAATCAACGCTGCCTTGCCGAAGCGCGAATGCCCGAACAGGACCATCGCTCCGGAATCAATCTCGTCCCGGCCTTCCAGCGCGTCCATGGCGGCTGAATAGCCATAGGCCCATGCCATCAGCGTACTGGTCGGATTGATCGGGCCGCCAAGATGCTCCATCACGTCTGGCGCTTCATTGCGGCGGTCGGGCACGAAATCGGAGCCATAGAAAGTGGCATAGGCGATGCCCGCATCCATGAAGCGTTCGAGCGGCACCTTGGCGATATAGGTGCCGAAAATCTGGGTCGCGAGATAGCCGAATGTGCCGTCCATCTCACTGCCCTCGCACGGCGTTCCCGCAGGCGAGGTAACTGGATAGCCGGGAAAAGCGGCGCAATTGCTGGAAAAGGTCTGGCTGATCACGAGCGGGAAAGGCCCCTCGCCCGCCGGGATTGCCACGGCCAGCCAGAACTGGCTCGCGCCCTCGCCCGTGCCGATCGTGACCGGTATCTCTTCCAGCCGCCCCTTCCCACCCAGCAGGTCAGACTCCACCCGTCGCGGCTCGCCCCAGCTGATCGGCATGCCCTCTGGCCAGGGCCCGTACAGCACGTCTTCAAAGCTCTGCATCAGATCTGTGCGATAGGTTGGTTCGCTCATGATCGCGGCGACATTGAGAACGGGCTGCGGGGCCGCCTTGTTCGCAGTTTCAAGGCTCGCATAGTTGAGCCCGAGCATGGTGCAGCTGCTCATGACCAGCGCGGTCACGAAGATCAGCACCAGAAGCGGCAAGCGGACAAGAAACCAGACAATGGCGCGGAACATGTGAAGCATGTGCGTCTCCAACAGGAATAAGCGGCACCCTAGCGGCATTTCTTCGGCCGCCTACCCCCTCACGGAAAAGTGGTCAGGCCGCCCGTTCCGGCTCGAATTGAGCGCGATACCGCCGCGAGCCCGGCACCTCGTCGCCCGTGTCCAGCCGCAGGGTTACATCCCCTTCGCCAGTCGGGAGAATCTCGCGCACCCGGTCGAGATTGACGATGTGCGAGCGATGCACCCGCACATGCCGCCCCCCGGCCGCGTCCAGCAGACGTGACAGCTCTGTCAGCGTCAGGCGCGCCAGATAGGTTTTGCCCATGGTGACCACTTCCACATAATTGCCGGCCGCCTTGGCCCAGACGATATCGGAGGCCGTCACAAAATAGGAGCGCCCGCCGGATTTCAGTGTCAGCCGGTGCAAATCGGTTGCGTCGCGTTGCGCCACCCGGGAATCAAGCGCGCGTTGCTCGACCAGTCGGTTCATCCAGAAGATCGCGGCGATCAGCGAATAGCTCAGCACATCCTTGCGGTATTCAAAGAGCCAGATCGAAACATTCGAGAGCCCGAAATCATACGGAATGCCGAAGACAATCGGCGTGAGCAGTTTCCTCAGGGCCACCATGGCCAGGATATGTGCGACCGAGAACAGTATTGTCGCCGCTGCATGCACCAGCAGATTGGTGCGCCACTGCCCCGCCGAGAGTGGGAACCGGCTGAGCATGAAAGTGATGAAGGGCGTCAATGCCAGGATCACGCAATGCGAGGTCGCCTGGCTCAGCCAGGGCAGGTTTGGATACGGATCCCCGACCCGATTCAGCAAATGCTGGTCCGAAAGGGATTCCACCAGGAAGGACGCAAACAGGAAACAGGCGAAATAGAACCACGTCTTTCGGTCCGCGCGGCTGTCGGCTTCGATTTCCGGATGGGCGGCGCGTGTCTCCATGCCTCGCTTCCTGCCACAAGCCCGGCCCAGGCCGGAACAGAAATCTCAGGATTTCGTCCCTGCATACCGCCGTCCACCCCTCGGGCGGGTCATTCATCCCCCGCATCCACCGGACATCCCAATCCGCATGACCTGGTGACAGGCGCGCGAGAGGCTGGGGTCAAACCTTCAGGAGATTCCCATGCCCACCGCCCCCGCCTTCCCGCGCCGATACGATCTCGACTGGCTGCGCATCATCGCCTTCGGCCTGCTCATTCTCTACCATTCCGGCATGTTCTATGTGACATGGGGCTGGCACGTGAAAAGCGTCCATGCAGGCCCTGAGGCCGAATGGGCCATGATGTTGCTGAACCCGTGGCGCCTCGCGCTCCTCTTCTTCATCTCCGGTGTGGCGCTACGCTTTGCAGCTGACAAGCTGGGCGGCTCGAAACTGGCCCGGGAACGCGTCGTACGTCTGGGCCTGCCTATCCTGTTCGGTATGGCGGTCGTGGTCGCGCCGCAAAGCTGGTTGCAGCTGGTCGAATCCGGTGAGTTTTCAGGCAGCTTCTTAGCCTTCTGGCCACAATACCTTGATTTCGGGTCGGATTTTTCGATCACAACCCCCACCTGGAACCATCTCTGGTACATTGTGTACCTGCTCGTCTACACGCTGATGCTGGCACCATTTGCTGGCCGGATCGCACGCTTCATGGGCGGCACAGGTGCGCAGATCACAAAGCGCCTGTTTGGCGGAAAATGGGGGCCCGCCGCGGCGCTTATCCTGCCCGTCCTGCCGCACATCCTCTACCGCATTACCCTCGATCCCTATTTCGAAACTACCCACGACCTCACCTGGGACTGGGCCAATCACGCCCACAGCCTGACCATGCTGATGATTGGTTTCCTGCTGGCCAAGGATGTGCATTTCTGGAGCGCAATCCGCCGGGTGCTTCCGATTGCGGTCGGTCTGATGGTTGTCCTGGGTGCGGGGCTGTCTGTCATTTGGGCAAACTGGGAAATGCTCAGCGAGGGCGGAGGCTGGGACTGGATCATCTGGCCAGCCCGCATCGCGCGCCTCGCCTATGCCTGGATCACCATCGCGGCCCTGCTCGGCCTTGCCGAACGCTACCTCAACTGGCCCAGCCGCGCGCTGACCTACATGACCGAGGCGATCTTTCCCTGGTACATCCTGCACCAGACGCTGACCGTCATGCTTGGCTTCTGGCTGACCCGGCAGAACTTGCCGGTCGGGATCGAAGCGCCGCTCGTCATCGGCGGCACATTTGCCGGATGCGCCCTGTTGCACGAATTGGTCATCCGCCGCGTCGGCTTCCTGCGGCCCCTGTTCGGACTGAAACCCGCCAGCGCGTCGCCAGTGTCTAGAAAGGCGAGCGCGGCAGCGACAGTTTGAAAATGATCGCCAGCGCGCGGATCATGAAAGCTGCGAGGAGGCCGCCCCCGAAGGCAAAGGTCTCCTCGACGGCGGTCAGCTTGAGCAGGAAATAGACGAGCGACCCCATCAAGGCGGCTGTCGCATAGATGTCCTTCTTGAGCAGCAGCGGCTCTTCATTCGCCACAACATCGCGCAGCAGGCCGCCCGCGCTCGCCGTCATCGTGCCCATGATCAGCACGACCGGCCAGCCAAAGCCAAGCGACATGGCCTTCGCCGCGCCGGTCACCGCAAACAGCGCCATGCCGAATGCATCGGCCCAGCGCAGGGGCCGGAAATTCTCCAGCCAGCGATGAAAAAAGAAAGCGGTGAAGCCTCCTGCGACCGCAAGCCCGAGGGTCTGGGTGTCCTCCAGCCAGAAGACCGGCTGGGACAGGATCAGGTCGCGCAGCGTGCCGCCGCCAATCGCTGGCAGGAAAGCCAGCACAATAACGCCAAACATGTCCATCTGCTTGCGCACGGCGACAATGCCGCCGGAGATCGCAAACACGAACACACCGATCCGGTCGGCAAACAGAAGGAGCAAGTCTGGGGTCATTGAGCGATTAAGTCGGCTTTGCCAGCCGGATCAATGGTCGCGATGCCCATGATGGTGGGAGTCGCCATCAGACCGCGGGCCATCATAAGCCCGGTTGCGCTCCCAGCAGGCACAATCACTGCCCCAGGTGAAGGCTTCCCCTCGCCCGTTTATGCGCAGGCTTGAAGAGGCCATCGAACCATCCGCCGTATCCCCATACATATCGGCATACCCATCGCCGCTGGTATCGCACTGATAGAAGCTCCCCGTGCTCCGGCATTCGCCATACCCGACCCAAGTACCTGCAGCGTAGGAAGGTGCTCCGCCGTAATAGTTCGGCGCATGGATTGGAACTCCAGGCGATCCGTAGGGCGCATAGTAATTTGCCTGCAGGTCGTAGGAGGCTTCCGCAAGGCCCTCTGAAAACGCGGCCAGGTCCGCAGACGTGCACCCGGATACGGCCACGCCCGTAGCGACGATTATAGCTGACATGACCACCTTCATTGTCCGCACTGCCCCTCTTCAGGATTGAAACATTGCGGGAATGTAACCCGGTGAAGATGAACACAGGTCAACAAATTGAAAGAATACGTATTTTGGGGATTATTCGGCCGCGACTTCTGCCGCCTCGCGTTCACGGCGCAGCGCTTCCGCCTTCTGCTCCACCAGACCGACAATGTGATCGACCATTTCGGCATTGGAGACATTATGGTCAGCGCGGCCCGAGACGAACATCTTGCCGCTTTCCTTGCCGCCACCGGTAAAGCCGAGATCGGTCAGCGCCGCCTCGCCCGGTCCGTTCACGACACAACCGATAATGGACAGGCTGATCGGTTCGGAAATGTGCGCCAGGCGCTGTTCCAGCAGTTCAACGGTCTTGATGACGTCAAATCCCTGCCGCGCACAACTCGGGCACGCCACGATGTTCACGCCGCGCGTCCGCAGGCCGAGCGATTTCAGCATCTCGAAGCCGACCTTCACCTCTTCCACCGGATCGGCCGACAGGGAGACGCGGATCGTGTCGCCAATGCCCGCCCAGAGCAAAGCGCCCATGCCGATGGAGGATTTGACGGTGCCGGTGCGCAGGCCGCCGGCTTCAGTGATGCCGAGGTGTAGCGGCGCATCCGTGGCTTCGGCCAGTTGCTGGTAGGCCGCCACGGTCAGGAACATGTCCGAGGCCTTCACCGAGATCTTGTATTCATGGAAGCCGAGATCATCGAGGATGCGGGCATGGTCCAGAGCGGATTCGACCATCGCATCCGGGCACGGTTCGCCGTACTTCTCGAGCAGGTGACGCTCCAGCGAGCCGCCATTGACGCCAATCCGGATCGAACAGCCATTGGCGCGCGCCGCCGCCACGACTTCCCTGACGCGTGCTTCAGACCCGATATTGCCCGGATTGATGCGCAGGCAGGCCGCCCCGGCATCGGCGGCTTCGATGCCGCGCTTGTAATGGAAATGAATGTCCGCAACGATCGGCACGGGGCTCGCCCGGCAGATTTCACGCATCGCCGCGGTGGATTCTTCCGTTGGGCAGGACACGCGAACAATGTCCGCGCCAGCCTCGGCTGCGCGCTCGATCTGGGCGATCGTGGCCGCCGCATCTTCGGTCGGCGTGTTGGTCATGGTCTGCACAGCAATCGGCGCATCTCCGCCGACCAGCACGTTACCGACGCGAATCTGGCGGGATTTGCGGCGCTCGATATTGCGCCAGGGACGGATTGGATTGTGCGACATGGGCGCGGTGTCCTGTCCGGTGAGTGTCCCGGTTCACATGGCGGGTCCGGCGACGGATGGCAAGCCTAGCGGGTGGCCTTGTTGCCGCCATTGGCAGCCATGGCCGGAGTTGCGGCATCTGCGGCGCGGCCGATCTGGTCGTCAATGCTGACGGAGAAGACCGGAGCCCCATCAGGGCCGAGCGGCCCCACGGTGACGTCACCAACGCGCCATTCAAATGCACCGCCATCACGGGCGGACACGGTCCAGCCGGCCTGCAGGCGCGGGAAATAGCTCTCGCCCGCGGCCATGACACGGCTGCGGAAGATCGTGCCGTCTGCGCCGCGCACTTCCAGCCAGCCCTGCCGCACAGCGGCCAGTTCAAGTGGCAAATTCTTGGGAACGGGGCGATCCGATTTCGCCGTGTCCGCAAACAGGCTGTCGCGGGCACCATTCACGGCGACCACGCCGGGTTCCGGCGACAGTTCGACATTCGGGCGTACCAATTGCGACACGCCCAGCGCGCCTGCGCCCAGGGCAACCAGTACAGCTGCTGCTGCAAGAGCCAGCGGCCATTTGGACTTCTCAGGCGCGATTCTGCCAATCTTGGGCACGGGTGCATCATTGTGCACTTCTTCCACCGCGCCACATTCCTGGCTGTAGATCCGGATGACATCCTTTTCCGGCAGCTGCAGATGCTTGGCATAGGTGTTGAGGATCGCGGTCAGATAGCCGCCGCGTGGAAGTTCACCGACTTCCATACGCTCGATCCACATGAGGTAGTCCTTGCGCATCAGTGTCGCGCGGGAAATGTCTGCTATTTCAAGACCCAAAGCCTCGCGAACGCGGCGCAGGACCTGGCCCATGCGCAGCGGTTCGCCTTCAAACTCACGGGTCCGGAAGATTTCCATGGCACGCTCGCGCGGGGTCATGTCCGCGTCAGCCGAGACCGGTTCCGACGCATGCGCAGGAGCGTCCTGCGAGGCCATAAGGCCCGCATTGTCACGATCTTGCTCAGGGGTCAGGTCGTCGTGTGTCATATTCTTCCAGCTTATAGATACAGCAAAGGGGTTCCCCTCCCTGCAGCGCAATTTCTGGTCCATGAATGTGGTTATTATATGGGCCAGTCCATATTAACCATCAGAGAGCTCAATCCCATGATCGGCCGCCAAGGCTAATACTTGGTTACGGAAATCCTGCTCGGGCGCGTTCAGAGCGGCCAGAAAGTCCGGCCTGAATGCCTGCAGATTCAATGATCTTATCATCTGCTTGACCGGACCAATAGAGCCCGCCGACATGGAGAGCGCCGTGAATCCCAGTGCCACGAAACAGAGCGCGGACAGGGTTGACCCAGTTGCCTCGCCGCAGGCCGACATCCGGATTCCGTAGGTCTTGCAGGAATCCGACACCTCTTTCAGAAACCGCAAGGCGCTGGGTGACACCAGATCGTAGCGATCCGACACATGCGGCGTCATCCGGTCGGCGGCGAAGAAGAATTGCATCAGATCATTGGTGCCGACCGACAGGAATTCCGCCTTCCCGGCCAGTTCCGGCAGGCCATAGGCCAGCGCCGGGGTTTCCAGCATGACCCCGACCTCCACCCGGGACGGCCTGCGCCCGGTGCGCTGGGCCGACCATTCGACTTCGGCCAGCAACAGGTCGCGGGCTTCTTCGAATTCGGACACCACGGTCACCATCGGGAACATGACGGTCAGGGGGCGATCCCCGGCGGCGCGCACCAGCGCGCGCAATTGCCGGCGGAACAGGCCCTTATGGTCCAGTGCGAACCGGATCGACCGCCAGCCAAGCGCCGGGTTCTCTTCCCGTTGCAGGTTCAGCGCGGGCAACACCTTGTCCCCGCCGAGATCGACGGTGCGGAACACGACCGGCTTGCCGTCCGCCTTGTCGAGCACACGCTTGTAGAGGTCGATCTGGTCATTCAGCTTGGGCAGGGATTCGGAAACGAGGAACTGGAATTCGGTGCGGAACAGGCCCACCCCGTCCGCGCCTGCCTGCTTCATCATCTCCATGTCGAGATCGAGCCCGGCATTCAGCATCAGCGAGACATCGGTCCCGTCCGTGGTGCGCGCGGGCAGATCCTTCAGCGCTTCATAAGCCGCCTGACGCTCCGAGCGCAACGAAACACGGCCCTTGTACGCATCGTACAGAGTGTCATCCGGGCGGATGTGCAGCGTGCCTTCCTCGGCATCGACGATCACCCAGTCGCCCTGGTCAATGCGGGTGGTGAGGCCAGGAATTCCGCCCAATGCGGGGATGCCCAATGCGCGCGCCACGATCGCGGCATGCGAGGAGGCGGCCGCCTCCTCCATCAGGATCGCCCGCAGGCCCGTATTGGAATATTCCAGCAGCTCTGCCGGGCCGAGCCGCCGCGCGACCAGCACGCTGCGCTCTTCGCTGATCTGGGGCTTGCCCTCTTCCCCGCCGAGGATACGCAGCAGGCGGTTGTCGAGATCTTCAAGGTCGTGCAGCCGCTCACGCAGATAAGGGTCGCGGGCGTTTTGCAAGCGCGCGCGGTGTTCGCGGCGGGCCCGGTCGACCGAGGCTTCGGCAGACAGGCCCGACCTCACACCCTCCTGCAGTTTCTCGGCCCAAGACGGGTCATGCGCCAGCAGGCGGTAGGTTTCCATCACATCGCGCGGATCTTCGCCAAGCGCCGCGCCATCCAGCGCCATCATCCGGTCGATGGAGGCTTTCAGCTCCGCCATGCCATCGGACAGGCGATGGCTCTCCGTCACCTGGTCGGCGGCGAAGAATTTTGCGGCTGGCACGACCGGGTCATGCAGTACGGCGCGGCCATAGCCGAGCCCCTCACAGAAGACGCGGCCGGTCAGCGACGCCGTATTTCGCTCGCGTTTCTCGTTGCCACCATTGTTCAGGGCATCCGGATCGATCCGGTCAACAATCTCGGCCAGCACCATGGCGATGGTCTGGAGATTGTCGATCTCCTCGTCATCATAGGCGCGTTCGGTACGGTTCTGGACCGTGAGCACGCCGATGACGCGCCCTCCGCGCAGGATCGGCACGCCGAGGAAAGCGTGGAACGGGTCTTCACCAGTTTCTGGCCGGTAGGAGAAGGAGGCGTGCCGGGGCGCGTCCTGGATGGCCATCGGTTCGGCCCGGCGCGCCACGAGGCCGACGAGGCCCTCATTCACGGTAAGGCGCGTGGCCGCCACGGCGTCCGCCTTCAGGCCTTCCGTGGCGATCAGGAGCAACGCGCCGTCCTGCAACCTCAAATAGATGGAACAGACATCGGCGACCATGGTCGACGCAATCAGCCGCACGACCTTGTCGAGCCGAGATCGTGTTTCGCCTTCCTCCGCCATAACCTGGCG
>DHZF01000149.1:0-679 GCA_002414505.1 Hyphomonas sp. UBA5111
ATCCGCTGGGGCGCCGACAATGTCATGGACCTGTCCACTGGCCGCAACATCCACAACACGCGCGAATGGATCATCCGCAACAGCCCTGTGCCCATCGGCACGGTGCCGATCTACCAGGCGCTGGAAAAGGTCGACGGCGTCGCCGAGGATCTCACCTGGGAAGTCTATCGCGACACGCTGATCGAACAGTGCGAACAGGGCGTCGACTATTTCACCATCCATGCCGGCGTCCGCCTCGCCTATATCCACCTCACCGCTGACCGCGTCACCGGCATCGTTTCGCGCGGGGGCTCGATCATGGCGAAATGGATGCTCGCCCACCACACGGAAAGCTTCCTCTACACGCACTTTGAAGAAATCTGCGACATCATGCGCGCCTATGATGTCAGCTTTTCCCTGGGTGACGGCCTGCGCCCCGGCGCCATTGCCGACGCCAATGACGCGGCCCAGTTCGCAGAGCTCGAAACCCTCGGAGAACTGACGAAAGTGGCCTGGGACAAGGGCTGCCAGGTCATGATCGAAGGGCCGGGCCATGTGCCCATGCACAAGATCAAGGTGAACATGGAGAAACAGCTGCGCGAATGCGGCGAGGCCCCCTTCTATACGCTTGGCCCCCTCACCACGGACATCGCGCCCGGCTATGACCACATCACAAGCGGCATCGGCGCGGCGATGATCG
>DHZF01000149.1:770-2334 GCA_002414505.1 Hyphomonas sp. UBA5111
ACCTACAAGCTCGCCGCCCATGCCGCCGACCTCGCCAAGGGCCACCCCGCCGCGCAGGTGCGCGATGATGCGGTCTCCCGCGCGCGGTTCGATTTCCGCTGGGAAGACCAGTTCAACCTCGCGCTCGACCCCGAAACCGCCCGCGACTTCCACGACCAGACCCTGCCCAAAGACGCCCACAAGGTTGCGCATTTCTGTAGCATGTGCGGCCCAAAGTTCTGCAGCATGAAGATCACGGCGGAAGTCCGCGACTATGCCGCGAACATGAGCGAGAACGAGCGGACCGATCTGGAAAAACAGGCGGCAGAAGCGAAGAAGGGGATGGAGGAGAAGTCTGCCGAGTACGAAGCCATGGGGCGAAAACTTTATGTTGAAAGAAATTCCCCCAATAGTTAGGTAATGGCTAGGAGGCAGACGATTCGCCGTGTCAGAAGAAGTTGATCCTGAAGAGCCGGACGAAGAGGAAGCTGAGAAGCTTGAGGCACTTATTGACCTAAAACAGTTCCTTGAAGAGACTCCGCCCAATAGTGCCTGTGAGCTATACGAGAGGTTCACAGTTGCTTATCGGCAATCCGGGGCAAGAATTCACACGATAGAGCTTCCTCGCATCAAAATTCACTGCCCAAATGGTGAGTGTTCAGGCGAGAGATATTTCGACCCAAGTAAAGCGAGCTTGGAGTTTTACCGTCTGAATACATCTGCATTTTTAGACTTCACGTGCTCAAACTGTGGGGCCAACAAAAAGCGGTACTCAATACATATTTCGGTTGAGGACCATGACGACGAAACCGGATATGGCCGTCTAAGATGTGAGAAGTATGGTGAAGTCCCCAGCTTTGGTGTACCCACCCCCACAAAATTATTGAGCTTGCTTGGACAAGACCGTGATCTATTTTTGAAAGGTCGCAGATGCGAGAGCCAAGGACTCGGAGTTGGGGCCTTCGCATACTATAGGCGGGCTGTAGAAAACCGAAAATCAGAGTTAGTTTCGGAGATAATAAAGGTTGCAAAGCTTGTAGGGTCTGGCTCTGAAATAATTAGCGCTCTTGAGGCAGCTCAGAAAGAGACTCAATTCTCGAAAGCTTTGTCTGACGTCAAGGATGCCATTCCCGAGTCGTTGAAGATAAAAGGTCAAAACCCGCTAACCTTATTGCACTCGGCGCTAAGCGATGGCCTACACGACAGAACTGATGATGAGTGTCTAAGCATCGCCCACGATGTGAGGATTGTACTCGCTGAATTGTCCGAAAGGATCGTTGCTGCACTAAAAGATACAGCTGAACTCACTTCGGCTGTCGACAGACTATCTAGTGCGCGATCCCGTCCGAAAATTTCTAAGATGGCAAAAAACTAGATCGTAGAGTTGGCGAGTAAGCGTAGTGCGACGTCTGCGGCGAGTCCGGCTGGTGGGTATCGGCGTTGCCTCAACCCACCCTACACTCGCCACGTTTTGACGTTCCGGAGTCATTGCCTCCACCCTCCCCCAGCGCTAATCCCCCCTCATGACTGACAGCCCTTCACCGAACTCCGCCCGCCTCGACGAGCTTGAAATGCGTGTGGTCCA
>DHZF01000149.1:2412-2557 GCA_002414505.1 Hyphomonas sp. UBA5111
ATCGAGCGGCTGGAGCGACAGGTCGCGCGCCTCGCCGAGCGCGTGGCCGACAGCGAGCAGTCAACCGGCCAGGCGGCCCCCGTAGACCGGCCGCCCCCTCATTACTAAGGGCGCATGACGAGCTTGCCACGCCCGCACAGCGTCA
>DHZF01000149.1:2590-4272 GCA_002414505.1 Hyphomonas sp. UBA5111
ATTGGGAGGACACGGAATGATTCGGAAATTTGCACTCACGGCAGCCCTGACAGGCGCACTCATGGCGGGGGCTGCGCCTGCAGCCCATGCGGGCCCGGACGCATATCTCGGCGAGATCATGACGGTGGGCTTCAATTTCTGTCCACGGGGCACGCTGGAAGCCGATGGCCGCCTGCTGCCGATCAATGAGAACACCGCCCTCTTCTCCCTGCTCGGAACACTCTATGGCGGCGACGGGCGCACGACGTTTGCCCTGCCCGATCTGCGCGGGCGCGTTGTGGTGGGCGCAGGCCAGGGCCCCGGCCTGACCGACCGCCGGCAGGGCGCGCGCGGCGGCACGGAGTCTAACATTGCCGGCCCGGCGCTTGCGCATGATGGCGCGGCAAACCCGCTCGGCGACTCCGCCGCCGGCAACAATATGCCACCCTGGCTCGCGCTGAAGCACTGCGTCGTGACGCAAGGCATTTATCCGTCCCGAAGCTAGGCGGGCCGGCGCGGCGATTGCGACCGTGCTGGATACATCCCGCGCTCTCCTCATGCGTCACCCCCGGCCGCGATAGCGGTCTGGGGGCCCAACTCTGAACGTCGCGGCCGGCGCGTCCTGTGCCGTCCGGCGCGCAGGCGTTACACACAGCGCCGCGCGCTGCTGTGGCGAATTCCGGAGAGGGGTCCCCGGAGGGCTTCGCCATCGGGGAGGATGACGGAGGCAAGATATCCGACAGGCCGCCCCACCATGCCACACTCCCCCGCATGGACCCGGCCTATCGCCCCTTCTTTGCCCATGTATGGGCCTTTTGCTGGCCTTGGCTGTGGTGGAACCTTGCGCGGCTGACGGTCTGGCGCAAACGTACCGGGCGGCGCGTGTTCGTCTCGGTCGATAAATATGGAAATGTAGTCATCCGCTATATCGGCGATGCGCCGACGCCGGACAATGCCTACACCTACACGCCGCCGCGTGTGCCGCGCTGGCAGAGCCCGTCGCTGGCAAGCGACCTGCCCTGCGGCCTCGATGTACCGTCCGCTTTTGTAAGGACCACTCCGTACATCTTATGGACACTTTATGGACCAGTTCGGGACCAGTTCGGCAACGCGCTGATCAGCCGGATCAGCCCGGCCCGCGCGCCGCCCTGACCGCTGCCTTCCTGTAATTCAGCCTATATAACCGGACGGCCCCGCCGCTCCGGGCACAGGTGCTGGCCGGAACGATTCCATTACACCGCCGTTATCTTCGCGAGCCGCGCCTTTTGCGGCACAGTAACAAGAAGGAAGACCACACTCATGAGTACAGGAAAAGTCGTAGGAATTGTCGTCGCGGTCGTTGCGATTGTCGGGGCCGTCTGGGTCGCCACAACGCTGATCGATGTGGACCAGACCGAACCGGGCAAACTGCCGGATGTGGATGTCGCCATTGACGCCGAAGCCGGCAAGATCCCCGAATATGATGTGGACACCGGCGAAGTGGAGGTTGGCACCGAAACCGAGACCGTCCTGGTTCCTGAAGTCGTGATGGTCGAAGAAGAAGTCGAAGTGCCGACCGTCGACGTGGAAGAACCGGAAGACGACCGCGAGGAATAATCGCCTCGGCGCGTACAAACTTCCCGCCCGGTAGTCCGGGCGTCCAGAATCGATCCCATGGCAGGCCGCAGAAGCGGTCTGCCATTTTTTGAATTGTCTGTCGGCGT
>DHZF01000149.1:4324-10144 GCA_002414505.1 Hyphomonas sp. UBA5111
TTTTTTGAATTGTCTGTCGGCGTCTGTCACGCCAACTCTTCCCCGCAATGCTTGTCCCATCGCCGGATTGGGATTATCTGCCTAGGTCTCAGGGCAATGCAAAAGCGCCCGAGACCGGGGAGGTTCGACCGAATGACAGATTTCAGCTCGCTGCGCGATCCGGCCAGGCCGGCCAGCCCGAAGGCGCCTGCCGCCCTGAATGGCCGCGAACTGGAGGAATTGTTAAGCCCGGTATCGTGCGAAGACTTTGTGGATCGCTATTTCGCGCGTGAATCCTTGCATGTGAAAGGACATGCTGGGAAGTTTGACCATATTTTCAGCATGGAAAGACTGAGACTGGCTCTCGCAAGAGGGCAGCATATCGAAGACCCCCGCTTCAACCTGACAGCCTCATTCGCTGGCGGAGAAAAAGCTGGCAGCCGCAAGCCCATGTTTGCGGCGCAGCTGGGCGAGGCCAGCGATCTGCTGAAATCGGGTGCCACGATCTGCATTACCAATATTCACATGGCCGATCCCTTCCTGGCCCGCTGGGCCCAGGCGATCCGGGCGCGCCTCAGCTTTACGGGCACAGTCGGGGTCAATTGTTATGCCTCACCCGACGGCGCCGGATTGCCCATGCACTATGACCGGCGCGTCGCCACGACGCTTCAGATCGCCGGAAAGAAACGCTGGATCTATTCCACCGAGGCCGCCAAACGCTGGCCCGACAATAATGCGACCTATTTCGAAGGCCAGGCGGAGCCTGCTGACATCGATGTCGGGACCCTGCCGGATGATATGGCGTTTCAGGAAGTCGAGCTGAACCCGGGCGACCTTCTGTGCCTGCCGGCCGGCGCGTGGCACGCCGCCCGTGGCGTCGGGTATTCGCTCGCGCTGAACCTCTATTTTGCCCCTCGAAACCTGTTCGACCAATTGGTCCCCCTGCTTCAGGATTTCGCGGCGTCTCAGGACAGCTGGCGTGGAGGACCTCCCGTCACATTGGACGACGCTCACGGGAGCCTGCCGGACGCCGTGTCAGACTATATGCGCGACCGTCTTGCCGAGTTTCAAACCCTGGTGGGCGAGACGCTGGCTGGGCCGGAAGCGATGAGCAGCCCCTGGCTGACTTCACTGACGCAAGGGCCTTATACCGGATGGCAACCCGATCCAGTATTGCCCCTGCCAACCGCGTCGGCAACGGACCGGTTTCGGGTTGTGATGCCGCCGCTGCGCTTCATCGCCTCCGGCGGCCGGGTGAGCCTGCCCTGCGACAATGGTCTGCTGGACTTCCCCGCAAATTTCGCGCCCATCCTTCGCCGCCTGTCTTCTGAACCGGCGGGGTTTTCGATCCCTGACATCATTGCTGGCCCACAGGGCGCCGATGCACCGCCTCAAGCGGAGATCATCGCCCACCTGCAGACATTGTTCCGAAACGGAATAATCGCAAAAAGCGATGCACCGCACATGGCGCAGCAAACGTAAATTCCTTGTGGCAGGTAGATGCCCGCGCAACCTTCCTCAGTTTCCGGCGTTCTACCGGCTCTCTCCCAAAGAAAGCCACAGGACATGTTCACCCAGCTCAATCCGCCTATCCCATTGACCGTCACGGACCGGGGCGATGGCTTCGCGATTGGCGTTATCGACTATGGCCAGGAGCACAACCTCATCTGGGTCACGGTGATCACCGCGACCGGCGAAATCTGGTGCGCGCCAAACCCCTCCGTGCGCGGCACCGTGAACTGGACGATGGGGCGCCCGCGTCCAGCCACAGACAGCGCGCACTAGTACCCCGAAATTTTGATCCAAGCCGCTGAACCAAAGTCTGCGGCGCGCGTTGAGTGCGCAGTGCCTGCCGGAGGAAAGGATCCCCGCTCATGAAACGCTCCCTGCTTGTTCCCGCTATGGCCGCCCTGTTCCTGGCCGCCTGTTCCGATAATGCCCCGGAGACCCGGACTGCGCCGCAGGACCCGGTCCAGCCCTATGCGGATGATGTCGACATCGCCCCTGCCCCGGATGAGGAAGAGACCTTCACCGACACGATCGACCGGGAAGACATGGTCGCCTCCGGCCCGAATCTGCTGGACGCCGTAGCCGCCGATCCACGCCTGTCCACCCTCTATGGCGCGATTGAAGCGGCAGGTCTCGACGAGACCCTCGCCACGGGCGGGCCCTATACGATTTTCGCGCCGACCAATGACGCCTTCGACGCCCTGCCCGAAGGCCAGCTCGAAGACTATCTGAAGCCCGACAATACCGACAAGCTGGTCCGGATGCTGGAATACCATATTGTCGAAGGCGAAGTGCGCGCTTCCACTGTGCCGCCTGCCGAAGAGGGCGTGCCCACGGCCAGCCTGAACGGGCTCGACCTGTCGGTGCGCGACATGGGCGGCGGCCAGCTGATGATCAACCAGGCCAGCATTCTCGAAACCGATGTCGAGGGCGGCAATGGCATCGTCCATGTCATCGACTCGGTGCTGGTGCCGCGTGAGACCGAATAGGTTTGCGCTGCAGCGGATGTGAACAAATAGAGAAAATGCAAGGTGTCATTAACCCATCCCGCTGATAGGATGGGCGACATGACAGCGACGATTCGTATTCTCGGCATTGACCCCGGCCTGCGCCATACCGGCTGGGGCGTGATCGAGCAGACCGGTGCCCGGCTCGCCCATATTGCGCATGGCGTGATCTCGGTGGACCCCGGCCTCGCCATGTCGGAGCGGCTCGGCGGCATCTTCGAAGCGGTCGGCGAACTGGCCCGGCATTACGGGCCCCATGCCTCGGG
Organism: Hyphomonas sp. UBA5111; assembly: GCA_002414505.1. Lineage (GTDB taxonomy): Bacteria > Pseudomonadota > Alphaproteobacteria > Caulobacterales > Hyphomonadaceae > Hyphomonas. The sequence continues at coordinate 7,086 of DHZF01000149.1, forward strand.
CGTGGAGGAAACGCTGGTCAACGCCAATCCCCGCTCGGCGCTGAAGCTTGGCCAGGCGCGCGGCGCGGCCATGGCAGCGCTGGCCATGGCGGGCATCCCGGTGGCCGAATTTGCCCCGCGTAAGATCAAGCTTGCCATCGTCGGCACGGGCACGGCGGACAAGGATCAGGTGGCCTTCATGGTCAAACGCCTGCTACCCCGCGCCGGAGAGATGAAATCAGACTCCGCTGACGCCCTTGCCTGCGCGATCTGCACCGCCCACCATCTGCCGCTGGACCTGAAGCGGGGCGCAGCATGATCATTGGCAGGCTGACCGGCACCGTCGCCGCCCTCGGCACGGACAATATCCTGATTGACGTCAATGGCGTCGGCTATGTCTGCATGGCCGGCACGCGGCTCTTGTCCAAGGTCCATGTCGGCGAGACCAGCGTGCTGCATGTCGAGACCAAGGTCAGCGAAGCGGCGATTACGCTCTATGCCTTCGGCTCGGATGAGGAGCGCGCCTGGTTCGTCCGCCTGCAGGATGTGCATGGCGTGGCTGGTAAGGCCGCGATGGCGATCCTCGATGCGATCACCCCGGCGGAATTGATGGATGCCATCGCGCTCGGCGATGCGTCCGTGCTGACGCGCGCCAAGGGCGTCGGCAAGAAACTGGCCGAGCGGATCACGGGCGAACTGGCTGGCAAGCCGCCGCCGATGGGCCGGTTCGGCAAGTTCGAGACTGCGCAAGTCGCCGGCCTTGCCAGCGCGCCCGTCGCCGCGACCACTGGCGCACGGAGCGAAGCGATCTCGGCACTGGTCAATCTTGGCTATGCCCAGTCCGATGCCGCGCGCGCCGTGGCCAGCGCCGCGAAGGATGCCGGGGACGATGATGTCAGCCTCCTGATCAAGGCGGCCCTCAAGGAACTCGCACGATGAGCCGCGAAGGCACCGTCTCTGATCCCAATGCGCAAGGTGGCGACGCGCTGGACCGCGCGCTGCGGCCGCAGGCGTTTGAGGATTATGTCGGCCAGCGCAAGGCAAAATCGAACCTCAAAGTCTATGTCGACGCGGCCCGCAAACGCGAAGAGGCGCTGGACCATGTCCTCCTGTTCGGCCCGCCGGGGCTCGGCAAGACGACGCTGGCGCAGATCCTCGCCCGCGAAATGGGCGTCGGCTTCCGCGCCACCTCCGGCCCCGTCATTGCCAAGGCAGGTGACCTTGCCGCCATTCTCACCAATCTTGAGCCCAATGACGTCCTCTTCATCGACGAGATCCACCGCCTGCCCCCGGTCGTGGAGGAAATCCTGTATCCGGCGATGGAGGATTACGCCCTCGACATCGTCATCGGCGAGGGCCCGTCCGCCCGGTCGGTGCGGCTGGACCTGTCCCCCTTCACCCTTGTCGGCGCCACCACCCGGGCCGGCCTGCTCGCAACGCCGCTGCGTGACCGGTTCGGCATTCCGATGCGGCTCGAATTCTACGAACCGGAAGAGCTTGCCCGCATCGTCATGGCGGCGGCCCGCAAGCTGACCGCGCCGATCACGGAGGAAGGCGCCGTCGAGATTGCCAGCCGCGCGCGAGGCACGCCCCGGATCGCGCTGCGCCTGCTGCGCCGGGTACGGGACTTTGCCGAGGCCGATGGCGGGTCGATCACCCGGGAATCGGCAGCGAGCGCGCTGAAACGGCTGGAAATCGATTCCGATGGCCTCGATGCGCTGGACCGGCGCTATCTCCATGCGCTGGTGAAAACCTATGCCGGGGGGCCGGTCGGCGTGGAGACGCTGGCAGCGGCCCTGTCGGAAGCGCGCGATGCGGTGGAAGACGTGATCGAGCCATACCTGATGCAGAAGGGTTATGTCGCACGCACCCCGCGCGGCCGGGTTGCGGCGCCTCTGGCCTATGAACGCCTTGGCCTGCCGAGTCCTGGCGGACAGCAGACGGGCCTGTTCGGCGAAAAATAGCCCCCTGCCCGGCGGGGGTACGTAGTTTTCCCGATTCCGCGCGGCTGCGCCCCATGTCCTGATAGGGTCAGACACACCAGATCAGGGAGCCTATCCACATGTCTCACACCCCCCACGAACTCGCCGAGGAATTCCCGGACGCCGCTGACCGCATCCATGCGCTGAAGGAGACTGACGGACATTTTGCCCGCCTCGCCGACGACTATCATGAGGTGAACCGCCAGATTCACCGCATCGAGACGAATGTGGAGCCGGCAAGCGATGCCTTCCAGACCCAGCTGCGCAAGCACCGCATGGCGCTGAAGGACGAAATTCACGCCATCCTCACCGCGCCCGCCTGAGCGGATATGAGGGAACCGTATCATGGGAAACCTGAGCGTTGACGCCTTGGCCATTGCCGCCCTTGTCGGCTTTGCCAGCCTGTTGCTGATCGGGGTCGGCCTGACGGCGTGGCTGTGGAAACAGTCCGGCAAGTCCGAAGGGGATTTGTAAGCGGAGCCGAGAGCATGACGTACCATATCGGAGAACTGGTCGGCGAGTTCCCGGACGCCGTGGACCGCATTCTCGAACTGGAATCGACCAATCCGAGATTCGCGGATCTGGCCGATGCCTATGATGAGACCATGGACGCCCTGCAACAGCTCGAATGCCGGCTGGACCCCGGCAGCGCGGACGACCGGGCGCGGCTGCACCGCCGTGAGGTCGAGCTCTTGCAGGAACTCTGCACCCTCCTCGTGAGCTGATATTGTTCGGAGACAGAGATATTTGTCATCCCGGAATGTGCGCCAGCATATATCCGGGAGCCTGCGCCGATAGCTTCGTGCGTACCCGTCATCCTTCGACTTCGCTCAGGATGAGTCCTTGCTTTATGAGCGCTCATGCTGAGCGAAGTCGAAGCACGGGCGCGGGCTGGGTCCCGGATAAGCGCGGTGCGCTTTCCGGGATGACGAGATTGAGGGGTTGATGCCCTCCCTGCACAAACATCCGGACTGGCGCACGCCATCCGGGTATTCCGTGTTCCAGCTCCGCGAGGCGAAGCCGAGGCGCGGCAGGCGCCGTGGCGCTCCGCCTTGATATGAATATGGCTACGGAATGGAGCGTTACCGCCCGCCGCGC
>DHZF01000071.1 GCA_002414505.1 Hyphomonas sp. UBA5111
CAAAATCTGGATTGGCGCGGGCGCCTGAGCCTCGCGGGAGAAACACAAAGATGAGCAATTACACCTGGACCGACCATACATATGATGTCGTGGTTGTCGGCGCTGGCGGCTCCGGCCTCCGCGCAGCCCTGGGCGCTGCCCAGGCAGGCCTGAAAACGGCCTGTATCTCGAAAGTCTTCCCGACGCGCTCCCATACCGTGGCGGCGCAAGGCGGGATCGCCGCCTCGCTCGGCAATATGGGCGAAGATGACTGGCGCTGGCACATGTACGACACCGTTAAAGGCTCGGACTGGCTGGGCGATCAGGACGCCATCGAATATCTCTGCCGCGAAGCGCCGGCCGCCGTGTACGAACTCGAGCATTGGGGCATGCCCTTCTCGCGGACCGAGGAAGGCAAGATCTACCAGCGCGCCTTTGGCGGCATGACCCGCGATTTCGGCCAGGGCCCCGTCCAGAGGACGTGCGCCGCAGCCGACCGGACCGGCCATGCCATGCTGCACACGCTGTATGGCCAGTGCGTCAAGGAAGAGACAGAATTCTTCATCGAGTATTTCGCGCTCGACCTCATCATGGATGAGGAAGGCGCCTGCCGCGGTGTCACCGCATGGAAGCTGGATGACGGCACGCTGCACCGCTTCCGCGCGCAGAAAGTCGTGCTCGCTACGGGCGGATATGGCCGCGCCTTCTTCTCCTGCACCTCGGCCCACACCTGTACCGGCGACGGCAATGCGATGGTACTGCGCGCCGGCCTACCCCTGCAGGACATGGAATTCGTGCAATTCCACCCGACCGGCATCTACGGCTCAGGCTGCCTGATCACAGAAGGCTCCCGCGGCGAAGGCGGATACCTGACCAATTCCGAAGGCGAACGCTTCATGGAGCGCTATGCGCCCTCTGCGAAAGACCTTGCGTCCCGCGACGTGGTCTCCCGCGCCATGACCATGGAAATCCGCGAAGGTCGCGGTGTCGGCGCGGAGAAGGATCATATCCATCTCCACCTCGAACACCTCGGCGCAGAAGTGCTGGCGGCCCGCCTGCCGGGCATCTCCGAGACGGCGAAAATCTTTGCTGGCGTGGACGTCACGAAAGAGCCGATCCCGGTGCTGCCGACGGTTCACTACAATATGGGCGGCATTCCGACCAATTATCATGGCGAAGTGCTGACCAAGAAGAATGGCGATCCGGATTCGGTCGTGCCCGGCCTGATGGCCGTCGGCGAAGCAGCCTGTGTCTCCGTACACGGCGCCAACCGCCTCGGCTCCAACTCGCTGATCGACCTCGTCGTGTTCGGCCGCGCTGCGGGTCAACGCTGTGGCGCGACGACCGAAGCGGGCGCAACCCAGCCGGAACTGCCAAAAGGCGCCACCGACAGCCACATCGCGCGCTTTGACCGCCTGCGCAACGCCACCGGCGACCAGCCTGTCGCCAAGCTGCGGCTCGAAATGCAGAAGGGCATGCAGAACAATTGCGCCGTCTTCCGGACCGGCGACGTCCTGAAGGATGGCGTCGATGCGATCGAGGAAGTCTACAAGAAGGCCCCTGGCATCGACGTGAAAGATCGCGGCATGGTCTGGAACACCGACTTGGTTGAAGCGCTCGAATTCGACAATCTGATCGCGCAGGCCGCCGTCACGGTGAATTCTGCCGCCAACCGTCAGGAAAGCCGCGGCGCGCATGCTCGTGAGGACTTCTCGGAGCGCAATGACGAAACGTGGATGAAACACACGCTCGCCTGGTGCGATGAGGCCGGCAAGGTCACGATCGACTATCGCGAAGTGCACAATTACACGCTTTCGAACGAAATCAGCTACATCGAGCCCAAGGCCCGGGTTTACTAGGATATCAAGGCGAGCACGACATGGTTCAACTTACTCTCCCCAAAGGCTCCGCGCCCAAAAAGGGCAAGACTTGGCCGAAGCCGCAAGGCGCGACCAATCTCCGCCAGTTCCGGATTTATCGCTACAGCCCGGAAGAGGGCGGTAATCCGCGCTGGGACACCTATTGGGTGGACATGGATCGTGCCGGCACGATGATTCTGGACGTGTTGTTCTACATCAAGAACAATGTCGACCCGACGCTGGCCTTCCGCCGCTCCTGCCGCGAAGGCGTGTGCGGCTCCTGCGCCATGAACATTGCCGGCCAGAACACGATTGCCTGCACCAAGGGCTTCGACGAACTGCCGGGCGGCGTCATCACGATTGCCCCCCTGCCTTCGCAGCCGGTGGTAAAAGACCTGATCCCGGACCTCACCAGCTTCTATGCGCAGCACGCCTATGTGCAGCCATACCTGAAGACGGTCACACCGGACCCGGAAAAGGAATGGAAGCAGTCCGAGGAAGACCGTGAAGAGCTGAACGGCCTTTACGAATGCATCCTCTGTGCGTCGTGCACGACCTCTTGCCCGTCCTATTGGTGGAATGGCGACAAGTATTTGGGGCCAGCGGCCCTGCTGCAGGCCTATCGCTGGCTGATCGACAGCCGCGATGAAGCGACCGGCGAACGCCTCGACGATCTTGAGGACCCATTCAAGCTGTATCGCTGCCACACGATCATGAACTGTGCGCAGGTCTGCCCGAAAGGCCTGAATCCCGCCAAGGCGATCGCCAAGATCAAGCACATGATGGTCGAACGGGTTTCCTGATCCACGAATCCAAATTAGCCTCCATCCCGGGTTGATCCGGATGGGGGCTTTTTTATATGTCGACTTCACCTGACATTGATGTCTTTGGCGAGGCGCCGGGGGGTGAGCGACCACGCATTGACCTGGCAGCCGAGCACAAACCCCGCATTTGGGCCCGCTTCCTGGCCAAATGGATCGATTTTTATCTCTGCCTGATCCCCTCTTTCGTGATCATGATGGGGCTTATCTTCTTGTACAGCTTTGTGGCGACCCTGCTGGCATGGCCGGTGGATGAGACCATCTTCGACGGCTACATCTTCGTGGGCGTCTTTCTCGTGTTTCACGCCCTGACCTTCACTGTGCTCGAAGCATTCTGTGTTTCCCAATTCGGAAATACACCCGGCAAGGCCCTGATGGGCAT
>DHZF01000142.1 GCA_002414505.1 Hyphomonas sp. UBA5111
TCCAGCTTGACCCAGTCGCGGTCAGGCCGGTGGGGCGTCCAGTTGTCGGACGGCAGGGCGCCGGCGGCATCGCGGGCGAAACCGTCGAGTGAAAAGACGCTGGGCGCTTCGGAAACGCCTTTGGAAGGAGGGGGAGGAGCCATGCTGAACGATATGGGACGAAAGCGGCGAGTGTCTAGGGTGTTCCTGTTGTGTTCGGTGTTGGGCGCGCGCGGGAATGGCGCGCCGGAGCGCCCAACTGCTATTTGTCGGCCGGAATAGCAGGGCATCTGGGCCAGTGCGCCGGGGCCGGATCGGCGTGGGGGGACGTGCTGTGGGTGTTGCAGGACGGGCGGCGCTGCGCCCGCCGGGCCTGGGCCGTGGCCTGATGCCCGCACACAGAGGGGGCCGAAAAACGCCGGGTTATCGCTAACGGCTCTTTCATGATTTGCCGCTGTGCTCAGCGGGTAATCTGATGGATTTTCCCCCTTATGCCCCATACCGAAAGGAAGCTGATCGAACGTTCGCTCCAACGCGCGCGCAACGATGCGATCCTGATCGGGGGCATCACGGTATTCCTCCTGATACTGGCAATTCAGTTCGATGCATTCGAGCTTGTTGCGGAGTATTCGCGCACACATGAGGCGTATGAGCTGGACGAGTTGCTGATCGTGATGATGATCCTGCCGCCGGCCCTGCTGATCTATGTCGTGCGCCGGGCGTTCGATATGGCGGGGGAAATTTCGTCGCGGCGAACCGCAGAGGCAAATGCGAAGATGATTGCCTTGCACGATGCGCTGACCGGGCTGGCAAACCGGCGCAAGGCGATGGCGCACCTCACCACGCGCTTGCCATCGGCAGACCGATATCCGGTCACGATTGCCGGGGTGGATTTGAACCGGTTCAAGGCGGTCAATGATCTTTACGGGCACAATGCCGGCGACACGCTGCTGGTGCGCGTCAGCGAGCGCCTGAAGGCGGAAGTCGGCCATCTGGGCATGGTCAGCCGGATGGGCGGGGATGAGTTCGTCGTGATCCTGGAGGGCGCGGCCGACAGCGAGCCTGTGAGCCGGGTGCTGAACTCCTTGACGGCGATCTTCAAGACTCCCTTCGACCTGGGCGACATGGTCTGCTCGGTTGGCGCGAGCATTGGCGTATCGCAAGCAGCAGATCCGAAGCTGACCGCCGAAGAGTTCCTAAGCCAGGCCGATGTGGCCATGTATCGCAACAAGGGGTCGCTCGGCGTGGCGCTCTCCTTCTATGAGCCGGGCATGGAAGAGGTGGCGAAGTCGCGCGCCCTGATGGAGGCGGAGCTGCGTCAGGCCCTCAAGGAGAAACGGATCGAACCTTTCTACCAGCCCGTGATCAATCTCGGGACGGGGGAGGTCATAGGATATGAGGCGCTGGCCCGGTGGAGAACAGAGACCGGCAGTCTCCACATGCCCGAAGATTTCATTCCGATTGCTGAGCAATCTGGTCTGATCTCGTCGGTATTCCTGCAGGTGTTGAAAAAGGCCTGCGTCGCGCTGCGCGACCAGCCGCCACATATGACCCTCGCCGTGAATTTGTCGCCCGTGCAGTTCAATGATGAATGGCTGGCAGAGCAGATCCTGGCAGTGCTGGTCGAGACGGGCGTGGCGCCGGGACGCCTTGAAGTCGAGATTACCGAGAATGCGCTTGTGGCCAATTTTGAAGCGGCGCAGAAAATCATGCAGACACTGAAATCCCAGGGCATCAAGATTGCCCTGGATGATTTCGGAACAGGGTATTCCAGTTTCCGTCACCTGAACGAGCTGCCCTTCGACAAGATCAAGATCGACCGCAGCTTCATTTCCGGTATCGACCTGAATGAATCCTCGCGCACGATCGTGCGTGCAGTGACGGAGCTGGCGCACAATCTGGGCCTGACGGTAACGGCTGAAGGCGTGGAGCTGCTGCAGCAGATCGAGATGCTGCAGGAGATCGGCTGTGATTTCGGCCAGGGCTACCTGTATGGCCGGGCCGATGTGCCCGGTGGGCGAGATGACTGGGAGGCTGATACGCTTCCCGATCCAGCCCCGCGCGCCTCAGGGCAGGGAGGGGTTTGAATGGAGCCTGCTATGCAGTCAGGGGTCGGAGGGCAGGGGGCGGCCACATTGCCTCGCGAGAGTCTGCTGCGCGTCAGGAATATTCCCCTGGATTGTGGGCTGACCGAATAATCGTGTTCAAACAAAATCTTCTGCAGCTATCCCGACATGTGGCTGGAATTATCTCAGGTTGCATTAACCCTTTCACGTTACGGAAGTTACGTGGGGGGATGCAGACAGGGCTTTGTAAAGGCGAGGCATCCATTGTATGAAAGCTACAGATTCAGCTAGCCTGGAAGCCGGTCGCCTCAATTCGAGGCGCCTGATGCAAAGCTATGTGATGGCGCTTTGCCTGATCGCGGTATTCCTCACCTTTTCCCATACAATGTCCATGATGGCGCTGGATTCGGCGCGCTATGATGCGAATGTGATCAATGTCAGCGGACGCCAGCGTATGCTGAGCCAGCGCATCCTCTATCTCTCTCTGGAAGAGTTGGAGCATCCGTCTGAACAAACCCGGAGCGCGCTTGTTACCTCTACGGAGGAGTTCGCATCGGTCCACGAACAATTGTCAGCCATGGCGCGCAAGTCGCCAATTCTGACCACTGCCTATTTCGCGCGGGGCGACGGCGAAAGCCTGGATTCAATCACTCGGTCGTTTATCAAGGACGCCACCGAGATCGGCGAACAGGAACTGGACCGGGCAGGGGAAATGGGTGAGACCATGGCGCACCTCTCCCTGCTGGGAACAGATCAATTGCTGGCAAAGCTGGAAGGGGCTGTCACAGCGCATGAAGCCGTCGCGCTGAAAAACTCCCAACGCCTGAAAATCCTCGAGAACGCCTCGCTGATCGCGGCTGGGGTCATCCTTCTCCTGGAAGCCCTGTTTATCTTCTGGCCGACCCTGCGCCAGACACGCCGTGCGTTTTTATCCCTTGAAGAGGCGAACGCCAACAAGGATGCGGCCATCAAACGGCTTGTCGAATTTTCCGAAATCTCGGCTGACTTGTTCTGGGAGACAGACCTTGAAGGCCGTATTCTCTATATCAGCGGGCGCCTGCTGCCCGATCTCAGTTTTGAGGAAGACCCCTTTGTGGGGGAGTTCTACAATACCATTCTCGGCTTTGGACCGCGCGAACTGAATGTCATGAAGCAGATGCTCGCAACGCAACGTCCGTATGAGGGCATTCTTGCCGATTTTTCCGATCATAAGGGGCGCCGCTACAAGATTTCCCTGTCGGGCCGGCCGCACCATGACGCGGATGGAAACTTAACCGGCTATATCGGGGTTGGCGATGATGTGACCCAAGAGGTTGCCGAGCAGGAGAAAATTCGCAGCCTGGCGGAGCGGGATGCCCTGACCGGCCTGTACAATCGCCATGCCTTCAATCACCGCCTGAAGCGGCAGATGTCGATCAGCATGGCCTCCGGCAATTCCACCTGCCTGCTGGCGATGGACCTGGATGGCTTCAAGGCCGTCAATGACACGCATGGCCATGATGCCGGGGACGAGTTGCTGAAGCAGGTGGCGAGCCGGTTGCAGAACAGGCTTGGCCTGAGGGGATGGTCCGCGCGCCTGGGCGGGGACGAGTTCATGGTCGTCTGCAAGGGCTCCCTGAGCGATGGGGATCTGAAGGTGCTGGCCATTGAATTGAACGAGGCCTTGGCCGAGCCCTACATAATCGGAACTCAGAGCCTGAGCATAAGCGTCTCGATTGGCATTGCGGTGGCCCCGCGGGATGCGCGGACCCTGGATGACCTGGTCAAGTGTGGAGACATCGCGCTGTATGAAGCCAAGCGGGCCGGACGCTCTGGTCACCGGATGTATAATGCAAAAATGACGGCCGATTCCGAGCGCGAGAAGCAATTGGAAGCCGGCCTGCGCAAGACCTTGCAGGAAGATGGCCTCGAACTGGTTTTCCAGCCGATCATCAATCTGGAAAGCCGGACGCTGGCAGGATTCGAGGCGCTGGCCCGCTGGGAAGATGACGAGCTGGGCGTGATCCCGCCCGCGCAATTTGTCAGCATCGCGGAGACCGGTGGGTTCATGCCCTTGCTGGGCCACCAGATCTTGCAGAAGGCCTGCCGGGCGGCGGCAAATTGGCCGAGTTCGCCTACGCACCCGAACCCCCACGTGTCCGTGAACATCGCGGCGACGGAGATCATGGAGCCGGGCTTCACCCGGAGTGTGACGGATATCCTGGCGGAGACCGGCCTTGAGGCGACGCGGCTCGAGCTGGAAATCACCAACAGCCTGGTGCTGGACCAATCCCCTGAGGCGATCGATGCCCTGCAGGAGTTGAAGGATCTGGGAATCCAGCTCTCGATTGATGATTTCGGGACAGGGCAGACCTCTCTCAGCCAGCTCAGACTGCTTCCCCTGTCACGCATCAAGATTGACCAGACCTTCATCGCGGATATGACGCATGATCAGAACAGCATGAAGATCATCCGGGGCATGATCGGACTCTCCCGCGATCTCAACCTCTCGATCCTCGCTGAGGGCGTCGAGACCGAGCGCCAGGCGGCGCTGCTGATCGCGGCGGGCTGCAAGGAGGCGCAAGGCCATTATTTCTCGAAAGCCCTGGCCGAGTCCGATGTCAGGCGGATGCTGCAGCAATATATTGCGACGGAGTCCCGGGCCCAACTGGTCGGCTAGGCCAATCTGAGCCTTTCCCATTGTCCTTCCCTCCCCGCAAAACGCCGCTAAGGTGGCGGGGGAGGAGAGATTCCTGCGAGTGCGGAAAGAGCCGAGCATGCGAATGCTATGTTCGTAGCGCCATATGCACCGCTTCAATCTGTGGAAATTGGAACAGATTGGGAACTTTAATCTTGTTTGCTGAGTCAAATTACGACAATTTGTCAAAATTGTTCCCAGCGAATCGGAGTGCGGGTATGTCCATGAGCGATCTGAGTGAGTTCGCGAAAGTGAGGCTTGAGGCTGGATTGAGTCTTAAGGAGGCGGCATCCCTTATCGGCGTGGCAGAGCGCACGGCCCGCCGCTATGAAGATGGGGAGACGGAGCCCAAAAAGGCGGTTCTCATTATCCTGCACCAGTACGCCGAAGCACGCCGACCGGACCGCAGTCGCCCGGCGTTTCGCTTCATCGACCTGTTTGCTGGAATTGGCGGACTGAGAGTTGGCTTCGAGGCAATCGGCGGAAAATGTGTCTTCACTAGCGAGTGGGACAAGTACGCCGCGCAAACCTACGCGCGCAACTTTCCGGAGGAAGAAGGGCACGTCTTTGCTGGCGACATTCGTGAGTACACGAAGGATGATACGGCCCTCGACATGATTCCCGAGCACGACGTTCTACTGGCCGGTTTTCCTTGCCAGCCGTTTTCGATTGCCGGTGTTTCAAAGAAGAATGCTCTCGGCCGCAAGCATGGGTTTCTGGACGAAACCCAAGGCACCCTGTTCTTTGATGTCGCGCAGATTATAAGACGGCATCGCCCCAAAGCTTTTCTCCTTGAGAATGTAAAGAATCTTGAGAGGCACGACAAAGGCCGAACGTTCGCCACCATTATAAAAGTGCTTACTGAGGAATTGGGATACCACGTCACGAAGAAGGTGATTAGTTCCGAGCCTTGGGTGCCTCAGAAGCGTGAGCGAATCTTTCTGGCAGGGTTTCGCGAGGAAACTGATTTCTCGTTTGAGGATATCAGGCTGCCTGCAAAGCCGTGGCCTACATTGGGAGATATTCTTGAGCCTGAGGATCGTGTTCCGGAAAAGTACACGCTGACTCCCAAGCTCTGGCAGTATCTTCAGGACTATAAAGCGAAACACAACGCCAAGGGGAACGGGTTCGGCTATGGTCTGTGCGGGCCGACCGATGTGACGCGCACCTTGTCTGCCCGCTACTATAAGGACGGATCGGAAGTTCTGGTCGACCGGGGAGTGGGGAAGCGCCCCCGGCGTTTAATGCCGTCCGAGTGCGCCCGCTTGATGGGATTTGAACGGGGTAACCGGTTCTGGTCAATTCCAGTATCAGATACACAAGCCTACAGGCAGTTTGGCAATGCGGTGGTCGTGCCAGTGATTGAGGCAATTGCTGAAATCATGGAACCATATATCCGAAATGCTGTGGCGAAGGATTTACAGTCAAAGGATAAGAGCCAGCGGGATTTGTACCGAGGGCGCCGCATGGTAGTAAATGGCTGATATCGTTAGTCGTGAAGTACGTAGCCGGATGATGTCCGGAATACGGGGTAAGGATACCAAGCCGGAACTGATTGTCCGCCGCGGACTACACGCGTTGGGCTTCCGATACCGGCTGCATGACAAGAAGTTGCCGGGCAAGCCGGACTTGGTGCTTCCAAAATATAAGGCCGTCATTTTTGTGCACGGCTGCTTCTGGCACATGCATGATTGCAAGTACTTCAAGTGGCCAAAGACAAGGCCCGGTTTCTGGCAAGAAAAAATCCGACGAAATGTCGAGCGGGATTCATTTGCGCTGCGCAGCCTCGCAGAGCAGGGCTGGAGGACTGCTGTAGTTTGGGAGTGTGCCTTCAAGAATTCGAAGCAGCCTGCAGAGGCGTTAAGTGCATTGAAAGACTGGTTGAATTCTGATCTCCTCCGGGTGGATATTATTGGAGGGCGTTGATGGAAATTGAGGATTGGATCGATGAAGTTTCGGGGGCGAATTTCGCTTGGTATATCAAGCGCCTTTCAGGAAACGACACTCAACTAACTGGCGGACACCAAGCTGGTCCGTATGTGCCAAAGAGTCTTGCTGTCGAATTGCTCCCCCAACTGTCTGATCTTTCATTAAAGAACCCTAGAGAGTTGGTAGAGCTTAGAGTACTGCCGGATGGCTTCGACACTACTGCCAATCTGATTTATTATAACAACAAGTTTCACGACAATCCTTCGTCCGGCCGCAATGAAACCCGGCTTACTGCACTCGGGGGGCGCGAGAATCCGCTTCTTGACCCCGAGAACACTGGTGCACTTACCATATTTGCATTCGAGTATGGCGCGCCTGTCAAATGCCAAGTATGGATCTGCCAAAATCGTGAGCAGGAAGCGCTCTTTGAAGACGAGTTTGGGCCGGTGGAGCCAAGTGAAACACTTGTTTGGTCGCCAAATACCAAAGCCATAATTGCAGATACGAAGAAACATCTTGGTGCGTGCTCACTTTCTGTAGAGCAAATACCAAGCGAATGGCTGGTCAAGTTCCCCTCCGGGCTTGAGATCATAAAAAAGTCGATCAGTTTACGGCCAGATTTGAGTAAGTCTGTTGATGAGCGTCTGTTGCGTAGGAGGGATTGTGAGTTCGAGGTTTTCAGAAGTGTAGAACAAGCCTTCTTCTTTCCCAAAGTTAGGTCCGGATTTCAGAATTTGGATGAGTTCTTGGCCGTTGCACAAAGTGTGTTGCAGAGCAGAAAGTCTAGAGCGGGTAAATCACTGGAGTACCACGCTAAATCCATTTTAGACGAAGAGGGATTTGTCGAAGGTATTGACTACGAGTACAACCCTAAAATTGAGGGTAACAAGAAGCCTGATTTTCTGTTTCCAAGCGTTAAGCGATACAATGATGGTTCGTTCCCTGCTGAGCGGCTGACTATATTAGCCGCTAAAACTACGTGCAAAGATCGATGGCGACAAATTTTGAATGAAGCGGACCGTGTGCCGACCAAGCACCTTTTGACCTTGCAGGAAGGTGTATCGATCAACCAGTACGAAGAAATGAGCCGATCAGGTGTAAGGCTGGTGGTTCCGAAGAAGCTTCACAAAAAGTACCCTAGCAAAATTAGGTCTGAAATTATGACCTTGGCAGAATTCATGACACACATAAAAAATTGAGGCCGCTTGATGACAAACCTGACCGAAGCCCGTATCGCCAATGTCCGCAACCATATGGCGTTGGAGGTGACGCATGACTGGGACGCGGTCATCGCGACGTTTGAGCATCCCCGCTACGAGATGCATGGCGGCGGGCAGGTGTTCGACGGGGAGGCCGCGGTGCGGCGCTATTTCGACCTGTCGCGTACGCCCTTTCCGGACCAGGACAATGAGATCATCTCGATTGCGGTGGATGAGGCGACCGACACGCTTCTGGTCGAGTTCTGGCTGACCGGGACACATACCGGCCCGCTGAATGTCGGCGGGGGCAAGATCATCGAGCCGACGGGGCGGCGTTTCAAGGTGCGCATGGCCGCGACGTTCGAATTCGCGCCCGGCAGTGACCGGATTATCTGCGAGCGGCCCTACTTCGACCAGGGCGCCGTGCTGCGGGCCCTCGACCTCGCCTGACGCGGGGAGGACCTTCCGGGCCCCGACACACGGTTTGATCGCCTGCTGAAAGATCGCACGCGAATGGAACCAATAGGCCGTTCACGCATACTATGTGCGATGACCGATATTGTGCCAACTCAGTCCAGGACGGACACCGGCCCCACAGAGATGCGACGCAGTGTGCGCGTGCGCCTCCAGACGGCCGGGCGGATCGTCCTGAAGGATTACAGCGACGCCCGCAGTATTCTGGTGCAGGACCTGTCGGTTGAAGGCGCTTGCCTGATGATTGGCGACTGGTCCGATTTGCCGGAGACGTTTCACCTGCTCCTGCGCCGGACACCGGCTGAGCCCCATTTTCAGGTCGACTGTATGGTGCGTTGGCGCGCCGGGGCGGCTGTGGGTGTCGAGTTTGTCCGCCCGATTGCCGGATACCTGCTCGCCGAGCTGATCCGTCAGCCCATTTACGCGCACTAGGGCGGCGCGGCCAGTCTTCCGGATCTAGTCTGAATTTTCAGGTCTTGTGGTGCGTTCCTTGGTGCGCAGCTGCGCCATCAGGTCTTCCAGACGCGGGGAAGGCGGCGCTTTCAGACTGTCCTCAAAGGATTTGCGAAGCGCGTCCCGCAGCGGATCCCGGGGCGAGTCCTTTTTATTGTCGTCAGAGCGAAAAATAAGCCGTCTCTTTTCCTGCATGCCTGCGTCCCACACCCGCGCAGCCTTAGGCCTTTAGGTCGTCCATTCCGGCCCCGAAGGCCCGGATCAGGGACGGTCTCTAGGAAGTTTTCAGAACCTTGTCGATGGTCCGTTCGAGGCCCAAAACTGCCTGTGCACATGCACAATTGGCTTTCTCGCCCGGATTGTGATCACGGGACGGAAAACCTGACGAATCTCCCGTGAATAGGGGGCATGTCAGGGCGCGCAGAACATGTCCGGTCTGCCATGCGGAACGTGTTGCAAATGCTGCAGCGGCAGAGATTTGACTGCGGCGCGTGCTGTGAGTTTGCCGGAATGTGCACGGCATCAATACGTAGCCAGCCGTATTTCCTGCATTGAAATAGATTGAAATAAACCGTGAAGGGAAGTCGCCCAATCTTTAGGCATTTCGCCTCTTGAGCGCGCGCGCCTTCAACGCCCGCAAGTGCGATTCGCCGCGCGGTGCAAAACCGCCCAGATGCAGGCGGGATTCAGATTTGATTGAAATTTCACCCTTCCATTCAACCAGACTTCCACCTCGCTGTGTCAGAACGGGGCGTAACGATACGGGACGAGATTGTTCCGCTTTGTGTCAGAAAAAACGGGGTTCAGGGGCGGCGTCAAATCCGCTCCATGTATGGAAGGGTAGTATTCGAGATGGCCAAGACGGTACTCGTAATTGATGACGATCCGACACAGCGCCGCCTGCTTCAGGCGGCTGTCGAGAAGGCCGGGTTTGCCTGCCGCACGGCGCCTGATGGCGAAGCGGGGCTGGCGCTCGCCGCCGACCCGAAAGATGGCATCGACGTCGTCCTGCTGGACCTGACCATGCCGGGCCTGTCGGGCATGGATACGCTGGAGCGCCTGTCGGCCAAACGCGCCGACCTGCCCGTCATCATGCTGACCGCCACAAGCGGGATTGATACGATTGTTCAGTCCATGCGCCGCGGCGCGGTGGACTTCATCGTGAAGCCGGCCAATCCGGAGCGCGTGGTCGTCTCGATTCGCAATGCGCTGAAGCTGCAATCGCTGTCGGGTGAGGTGAAACGCCTGTCCCGCAAGGCCGAAGGCGGCATGAGCTTTGACGACATGATCGCCACGGCGCCGCCCATGCGCCAGGTTATCCGCCTGGCCGAACGCGCGGCCAGCTCGGATATTCCGGTCCTGATCCTCGGCGAAAGCGGTGTGGGTAAGGAAGTTGTTGCCCGCTGCATCCAGGGCGCATCCGGCCGTGCCGGCAAGCCGTTTGTGACCGTGAACTGCGGTGCCATTCCGGAAAATCTGGTCGAGTCGATCCTGTTCGGGCATGAGAAGGGCGCCTTTACCGGTGCAGTCTCTAAAGCGCTCGGCAAGTTTGTCGAGGCCGATGGCGGCACGCTGTTCCTCGATGAGGTCGGTGAACTGCCGCTGGACGCACAGGTCAAACTGCTCCGCGCGCTGCAGGAAGGGGAGGTGGACGCCGTTGGCTCACGCCGCCCGACCAAGGTGGATGTGCGCATCATTTCCGCAACCAACCGCGATCTGTCGCAGCAAGTTGCCGAGGGCACTTTCCGCGAAGACCTGTTCTATCGCCTCAATGTCTATCCGGTCGACATGCCGTCCCTGCGCGAGCGCCGCGACGACATTCCGGCCCTGGTCGATCATTTCGTGAACCGCTTCAATGCCAGCGAAGGCGCGAAAGTG
>DHZF01000040.1:0-4080 GCA_002414505.1 Hyphomonas sp. UBA5111
AACCCG
This sequence comes from Hyphomonas sp. UBA5111, assembly GCA_002414505.1. GTDB lineage: Bacteria > Pseudomonadota > Alphaproteobacteria > Caulobacterales > Hyphomonadaceae > Hyphomonas. Next base: position 7 of record DHZF01000040.1, read on the forward strand.
GCGCTGGTCTGGCGCAATCGTCATCTGGAAAGCCGTGTGCGCCATCTGGAAGCGCTCGTGGGCGAAGGCGGCGAGGCTGGGGCAAGCGCTCCGGCAGGCGAAACGGCGCCCGTCATGGCCGCTGCTGCAGTGGCGAGCGAGTCCGATGCGGCGAAGGCCGAATGGCAAGAGAATTTCCTGAAACAGCGTGTCGAGGCGCTGGAAGACGAGCTCGCCAAGGCGAAAGCCCCGGCGCCTGCGCCAAGCGGGCGCAAGGGCAATGGCGACGCAGAAGAGGAACTGGCCCGCCTGCGCTGGCGCAACCGCTTCCTGGAAGGGCGGCTCGCCTATTTCGAAGGTGACCCGGATGCGGCCGAAGAGGGCGCTGAGGCTGAGGCGGAAGAGGCTGCTGCGGCGGAGCCCGTCACAGAGACTGTGGCCGAGCCAATGCCGCTGGCCGACCTGCCGGAAACAGATATCCAGCCTGAAGCCGAGGCCGAAGCCGACATCGAGTCCGAAATCGACCCTGAGCCGGAAACCGAACTCGCCGATGCCGAAGTCCAGCTGAGCGAAGACGCACCCGTTGACGAGGACATTGCGGAGGCCGAAGAGGCTATCGAGTCGGTGGAGAAGGCGCCTGAAGAGGCCGAGCCGGTCATCGAAGCGCCCGTCGAGCTGGCCGCCGACCCCGACGCCGAGCCGGATGTGCCGGCCTTCGAGATCACGGACCGGTTCGCCGATCCCCAGCCCGCAGAGCCTGAAGAAGAGATCCATGACGCGGAGTTGACGCCGGTCGAGGATGAACTCGCGGAAGATTATACGGACGACGCGGAGGAGTCCGAGGATTCCGGCGAGACCGATCTGCCCAGCGCGGAGGAGGCCAGCCAGGCCATCCTCGCGGCGCTGGAACTGACCGATGACGCGGACGCATCCGACCAGGATACAGAGACAGACGAAGAGACCGATCTGGCCGAAGCAGAGGCAGACGAGACCGAGGACGACACGCAGGCAGAGACCGAAGCCGCCGACGAGGCGCCTGAAGGCGTCCAGCCGATGGCGCTCGACAAGCCGGTGGCCAATGCGCCCGACGATCTGACGGTGATTGGCGGCATCGGCCCCAAGATCCAGGAAGTTCTGAACGCCATGGGCATCTGGCATTATGACCAGATCGCCGCCTGGTCGCCGGAGAACATTACCTGGGTCGATCATGAGCTGAATTTTTCCGGCCGGATCGTGCGCGAAGGCTGGGTCCAACAGGCCGCAATCCTGGCCGGCGACACGATCGACGAGGACGCCTAGGCAACGAGCCGTTCAGGGCCAATTCAGCCGGGATTGTCCAATCTGGGAACCAATCGTGCAGGGGTGCGATTGCTTTTTGATTGGGCAGGGTTACCCTCGTCCCAGAGGCGATAGGGAGATTTGAGATGGCCGATCTAGTCGAATTTGATAGTGAAGTTCTGGCCGGAGCGCCGCAGGTGCGCCTGTCGCGCCGCGCGCTGATTACAGGCATTGCCGCCGGTACCGTGTTTCCCTTTATCTCCAGCTGCACCACCAATCCGGCGACCGGGGCCAGCCAGCTGATCCTGTTCGATGAAGCCCAAGTGGCCAGCATGGCCGCAACGGCCTGGACCGACATGAAGTCCCAGACCCCGGTTGTGTCCAATACCCGCCTGAAGAACCAGGTGCTGAACGTATGGGAGCGGACCTCGGCAGGCGCGGCCAAGGCCGGTCATATCGACCCGAACGCAAACTGGGATGTCGCCGTGTTCGACACCGATGACGTCAACGCCTTCGTGATGCCCGGCAACCGGGTCGGCATCTATCGCGGCATCACCGAACTGACCGAGAATGACGACCAGCTCTCCTCCGTGCTGGGCCATGAGACCGGCCACGTGGTCGGCCGCCACGCTGCGGAGCGCCTGTCGGTCTCGACCGCCGCGCAGGTTGGCCTGATGGCGGGCCAGATCGCGGTCGCGCAGTCGGAAGAGCTGAGCAAGTATGGAACCGCCATTGGCGCCCTTGGCGGCGCGGCGATGCAATTCGGCGTGATCCTGCCCTATAGCCGCCGCCATGAGCTGGAAGCCGACAAGCTCGGCGTCGATTACATGCACAATGCCGGCTATGATGCGCGCGAATCCGTGCGCCTGTGGGAACTGATGGCAGCGCAGTCTCAGGGCCAGCGCCCGGCCGAATTCATGTCCACCCATCCGGACCCGCTGCGCCGGGCTGATGAGCTCAAGCGCTACATCAATGCCAAGGGCTATGCCCTGATGTAGGCGGCGCCTGCTGAATTTCCGAGAGCCCGGTTGCCCCGTGCAGCCGGGCTTTTTGCTGCTCCGGACTGCCCAGCCTGTGCACACGCCCTTGCGTAAGCGGGAAATAGGGGGCATATACGATTTTCGACTTTTCGCCGGACGATCAGGCATTGAGCGTAAGGGCCTTGCCCTGCAGCTCCTTTCAGAGACCTCCCTTACAAAATTCGTGTTCCCGCGGACCGGCATGTTGCAGGACCGCAAATCAATCAGGAGTGTTTCATGACAAGTGGCACCGTAAAATTCTACAACGACCAAAAAGGCTTCGGCTTCATCCAGCCTGACGATGGCGGCACCGACGTGTTCGTCCACGCTACCGCGCTTGAGCGCGCTGGCATGCGCATTCTGTCCGAAGGTCAGAAGGTTTCCTTCACGACCGCCGTTGACCAGCGCAGCGGCAAGACCGCCGTTGACACGATCACTGCTGAATAGTCCGCAAGGACTTTTCCAGTAGTACCAGATTGGCCGTCTCCGAAAGGGGGCGGCCTTTTTGGTTATAGGGGTGGGATTACTCCGTCATTCGTGATGTCCTGACCGGGGAGCAAAAGCGCGTTGCGCTGCGCAGGAACGGGGGACAGATGACAGCTACCAACACGCCAAGGACGGCCGGGACAAATGGGCGGTTATGGGGCCTGCGCTCGCGTGACTGGGCCGATTTGCAGGAGGGTGGATTCCGCGCCGGATACGTTGCTGCGCTTGAGCGCGGGGCGGTCGGGGCGGGCACGCGCTACCTTGATGCCGGGTGCGGATCCGGCATGGCTGCGGCGCTGGCGGCGGATCGCGGCGCGCAGGTGACGGGGATCGATGCCTCGGACTCGCTGCTCCAGATTGCCCGCGACCGTGTCCCGCAGGGCGCTTTCCAGACAGGCGACCTGGAAGACCTGCCATTCGGGGATGACAGCTTCGATGTGGTCGTCGGCTTCAACTCTTTCCAATATGCCGGAAATCCCGGCGCGGCGCTGGCCGAAGCACGGCGCGTGACGGCGCCTTCGGGCATTGTGGTCATCATGACCTGGGGCGAGCCGGAGGGCATGGAAGCGGCTGCGATTGTCGGCGCCCTGAAACCGCTCCTGCCGTCCCCGCCACCTGGCGCGCCCGGACCATTTGCGCTGTCGGACGAGGCCAGGCTGCGGGCATTCGCGGCCGAGGCCGGGCTGACGCCGCTGGAGGTCGTGGATGTGTCCAGCCCGTGGGAATATGAAAGCGAGGCCCTGGCCGTGCGCGGGATCGGCTCCTCCGGTGTGGCGGCGAAGGCCATGGACGCCTCGGGTGAGGCGGCTGTGAACGCAGCCCATGCGGCGGCGATTGCGCCCTTTGTTCAGGCCGATGGCCGCGTGCGCATTGGCGCGACCTGCCGACTGTTGTTTGCGACGCCGGCGGGAAAAAGGACTTGAACTCTGCCGGTGATCTGGCAGCCCTTCAGCATGACTGACCTGATGAGAATTTGCCCGGTAGGGCCCGAAGACCTGCCTGTTTTGCGGGATCTGGCCGAGGCCACTTTCCTCGACACGTTTTCAAGCCAGAACGCCCCGCAGGATATTTCCGCCTATACGTCCGTCGCCTTCGACATGGACAAGGTCAGGGCAGAGTATGAAAACCCGCATTCCCGCTTCTATTTTGCCCGGACCGGCTCTGACATTGCGGGATATCTGAAGCTGAACACCGGGCCTGCCCAGACCGAGCAGGACCTCGAAAACGCGATGGAAATCGAGCGCATCTATGCGACCCGTGCCTTTCAGGGCAGGGGCATCGGAAAGCGCCTGATGGCCACCGCGCTGGAGGC
>DHZF01000040.1:4312-4537 GCA_002414505.1 Hyphomonas sp. UBA5111
GGCGCAGCGATTCAGCTGGGGAGTTGCAATTCCCTGCACTTTCAGCCATACGCCCCACTTCCGTGGGAGGCCGTTAGCCCGGCCAGACCACGAACCTCCAAAGTAACCGGGCGGATCGAAAGACCACCGCCCCATCTGAAACGTTCGAGAGGACAATATGGCTAAGAAACTCCTGGGGCACCTCAAGCTCCAGATTCCTGCCGGCCAAGCCAACCCGTCGCCGCC
>DHZF01000095.1 GCA_002414505.1 Hyphomonas sp. UBA5111
AGACATGGAGTTTCCTTCCGCTAGAGTTTTTTTGCAGGTGCGAACACAAAGCGCGTCCGGGCAGGACTCGTCAAGGCCGCTGAATGGCGCAATCAGGGCAAATCTTGCTATCCTGTCTGGTGTCCCACGTTGACAGGGGTTCGTATCCGTCGTCCGGGCCGCGCTGAGGGGAGATCATGCTGCGTCCGGGCTGTCGGATCAGCTGCCGAGTGCGGCGTCGATGTCGGCCATCAGCGCCGCGTCTGACGGGGTCGTGGCCGAGGGATAGGCCTTGAGCGGTGTGCCGTCTCCCGAAACCAGGATCTTGTGGAAGTTCCATTTCGGTTGCGCGGCGTCGCCAAGGGTTTCCACGGCGTTCAAGTAGAACGGATGTTCGTCAGCGCCTGTGACGGCGTATTTCTTCGTCAGCGGAAACGTGACGCCGAAATTGAGCTTGCAGAAAGTCAGGACGTCTTCCTCGGTGCCGGGTTCCTGGCCCCCGAAATCATTCGAGGGGACGCCGACAATGACGAGCCCCTTGTCCTTTTTCGCTTCATAGAGCGCTTGCAGGCCTTCGTATTGCGGGGTGTAGCCGCATTTGGAGGCTGTGTTGACGACGAGGACCGCCTTGGCGTCCAGCGCCGTCAGGTCGAGGGGCTTGCCGTCAATGCGGGTGAATTGGGTGGCCGTCATGGAAGAGGTCTCCGGGGCAGGGGCTGACTGGGCCTCGGCTTCCGGCAAACAGGCGGCGGCAGTGAGGGCGAGGCAGGACGCGGCCAGGGCCGCAACGAGGGATAGGCGCATGGGGCACGCTCCTGTTGCATCTGGTTCCAGATGATAGGGCGTTCCGCGCGGCTGTCACGCATTCTTATCGAACGCGTTGCGGATTGCTGGTGTCCAGCCGGATGGCGTCTTCGATAATGCGGTCGAGACCCTCATCGATCTCGTCCAGCGACCGGATTTTCACATGCCGCAGGGTCTTGCCGGTGCCTTCAATCCGGGCTGGATGAAACGGGGCGAGTTCGGCGCCGTAAAAAAGCTGCAGATTGCACCGGTCCTTGTGTGCGGCGATCGAGAAGATTCTCTCTCGTCCGCTCCAGCACGGAAAGCCCCAAGCGAGCTTGCAGGTCAAATCGGGACCTGCAAGCTGAATGCGCGCGCGAAGGCTTTCCGCAATTTCGCGCTGTGCAGGGTCAAGGTTTGAAAACCAGGTTTCGGCATCCTTGACCATAAGCGGCTTCTATTTCTTCTTGGCGCGGGAAGCCTTGTCAGCCGCCTTGGGTGGCATCACTTCGAAGGTCATCTGGAGGTTCACCCGATACTTCTCGATCTTGCCGTTCTTGATCGTGGTGTACATCTCGTTGACATAGGCCGAAGCGAGGCCTTTGACCGTGGCGTCAAAGCGCGTGACGGCAGTCTGAATCGCATCCTCGAAGGATTTTGTCGATTCCGACATGATCTGTTCTGATTTCATGATAGCCATTATGCGTCCCTTTCCTAATGGAAGTGCATTGAAGACCTTTCAGGGCCTCATGCCAAGGGAGCGTGTGGAATCGGTATGGGGCGGGCTTACACGCCCACAAGTTCGAATCCGGCTTCGGATCCGTTTTGCCAGACAACCCGGGCAAGGCCCTGCAGGCCAACGCCCTTGGCGTGGAGCGTCACGATTTCCGGCATGCCCTCATTCGTTGGAAAACGAAGGCGGACACCGGAATCGGTGTGGTCCAGAACGATGCCACGGCGAGTATAGCCGGACTCGTACACGATATTTGCTTCACGATAGACGGAGGCACGAACAGGGCGCGGACGCTCCTTGGTCGGGATAACCATCTGCTCAACACGCGCGGCAGCAGGAGCCTCGGGCTCGGGCTTAAGTGGCTTGAACAGGCGGTTGAGGAGTTTCATTTTGGGCGGCATTCCTTGTTCACAGAAATCATTGCAACTGCCGTGCCAGACCCGGCTGTACCACGAAGATATACGCACACTTCTTCAGAACAAGTAAAGAAGCAGCGCCCTCAGGCACTGCTTCTGTAATATACATTACGGTTTACGCCTGTTTACCAAATTCGGATGCGTTGTTCCGGCGGCAGATACATGGCGTTCTCTTCCGTAACGTCAAAGGCGTCGTACCATTCCGACAGGTTCCGGACGACACCGTTCACCCGGTAGACCGGCGGAGAATGGGGATCGGTCAGCAGCTGGCGGCGGGTTGCTTCCTCACGATACTTCGACCGCCAGACCTGGGCCCAGGCGAGGAAGAAACGCTGATCGCCGGTCAGACCGTCGAGCACGGGGGCTTCCTCATCTGCGCTGATGGTCCCGTCGCCATTGTCATCCAGGCTCAGCTTGTAAGCCTTGTACGCCATGGAAAGCCCGCCCAGATCGCCGATATTCTCGCCGAGGGTCAGGGCGCCATTTACACAGGTCTCGCCTTCATCCAGCGGACAGAGGGCGTTGTACTGATCCACGAGGGCGCCTGTCTTGCCTTTGAAATTCGCGTCATCCTCGGCGGTCCACCAATTGCGGAGCGTGCCGTCCCCGTCGGATTTTGCGCCCTGGTCATCAAAGCCGTGTCCCATTTCGTGGCCGATGACCCCGCCAATGGCGCCATAATTGACGGCCGGGTCTGCAGTCAGGTTGAAGAAGGGAGGCTGCAGGATGGCAGCCGGGAACACGATCTCGTTCCGGTTCGGCGAGTAATACGCATTCACCGTCTGGGGCAGCATGAACCATTCCGTCTTGTCGATGGGCTGGCCGAGCTGTGAGATCATGTCTTTCCATGCCCAGTCATTCACCGCCATCGAGTTGGCGAAGGCATCGGGACCGACATTCAGGTCTTCATATGTCTCGAAATTCTCGGGATAACCGATCTTCGGCGTAAATTTGGCAAGCTTGTCATGGGCTTCGGTCTTGGTTTCCTCGCCCATCCAGTCGATTTCATCGAGATTGCTGGCCATGGCCGCGCGAAGGTTCTCGACGAGGTCGTCCATTGCGGCCTTGTTCTCGGTCGGGAAGAAGCGTTCGGCATAGACCTTGCCGACGGCTTCACCGACAGAGCCCTCAACCGTAGAGACGGCCCGCTTCCAGCGCTCGCGCTGTTCCTCGGCGCCGCCCAAAGTCTTGCCATAGAAGTCAAAGGACGCCTCATCGAGGCGGCGCGGCAGGGCATCCGCATGATCGATCAGGAAATGCGCCGTCAGGTAAGCCTTCCAATCCTCCAGGGAGGCGGTCTGCATGATCTCGAACAGGCCGCCGATGCCGCCGCCCGAGACTTTCTCGACCTGTTCAGGGGTCATGCCGTTCTCTTCGATTTCCTCGGCGGTCGGGGTCACCTGACGCACAACGAATGTATCTTCGCCGTTCAGGCCAAGGTCCATCAGCATGGTGGCCACCGGGAAGTCACCGGCGAGTTGTTCCAACTCTTCGCGGCTCATCTTGTTGTAGGTGAGGTT
>DHZF01000018.1:0-926 GCA_002414505.1 Hyphomonas sp. UBA5111
ATGATGACGATCTTGTGGTAGCGGATCTTGTCGATGTTGAAGTCGTCGCGGCCGATGCCGGCGCCCAGCGCCGTGATCAGGGTGCCGATCTGGTCCGACGACAGCATCTTGTCGAAGCGGGCGCGCTCGACGTTCAGGATCTTGCCGCGCAGGGGCAGGATGGCCTGGTTGTCACGGGACCGGCCCTGCTTGGCAGAGCCACCAGCGGAATCACCCTCGACGATGAAGAGTTCGGATTTCGCCGGGTCTTTTTCCTGGCAGTCAGCCAGCTTGCCGGGCAGGGAGGTGATGTCGAGCGCCGACTTGCGGCGGGTCAGCTCGCGCGCCTTGCGGGCCGCTTCGCGCGCGGCGGCCGCCTCGACGATCTTGAGCATGATCTCGTTGGCTTCCTTGGGATGCTCCTCGAACCATTCGGCCAGTTTCTCGCCCATCAGGCTCTCGACGACCGGACGGACCTCGGAGGAGACCAGCTTGTCTTTCGTCTGTGAGCTGAATTTCGGGTCCGGCACTTTCACGCTGAGCACGCAGGTCAGGCCCTCGCGCGCATCATCGCCGGAAATCTCGACCTTGGATTTCTTCGCGATACCGGTCTCGTTGGCGTATTTGTTGATCAGGCGGGTCAGCGCGCCGCGGAAGCCGGCCAGGTGGGTGCCGCCATCGCGCTGGGGGATGTTGTTGGTGAAGCAGAGCACGTTCTCGTGGTAGCTGTCATTCCACTCCATCGCGACCTCGACCGTGATGCCGTCCTTCTCGCCGATGGCGTAGACGGGTTCGGGGATCAGCTTGGTCTTGGTCTTGTCGAGATGCTCGACGAACGCTTTCACGCCGCCCTCGTACATCAGGTCGATCTCGTAGGGCTCGGCGTCGCGCTCGTCGCGGAAGATGATGTGGACGCCGCTGTTCAGGAAGGCCAGCTCGCGCAGGCG
>DHZF01000018.1:977-3135 GCA_002414505.1 Hyphomonas sp. UBA5111
AGGAAGGCCAGCTCGCGCAGGCGGTGCTCCAGCGTCTTGCGGTCGTAATCGGTCATCGTGAACGTGCTGGCGGAGGCCAGGAAGCGCACCGCCGTGCCGGTATAGGGCTTGCCCTTGTCGGTCATCGGGGAGGGGCCGCGCGTGACCAGCGGCGCCTCGACGCGGCCGCCTTCGACAAAGCGGACCCAATGTTCATTGCCTTCGCGGTGGATGGTCAGTTCCAGCCAGTCCGACAGGGCGTTCACAACCGACACGCCAACGCCGTGCAGGCCGCCGGAAACCTTGTAGGAGTTCTGGTCGAATTTCCCGCCCGCATGGAGCTGGGTCATGATCACTTCGGCCGCAGAAGCGCCCTCTGTGGGGTGCATGCCCACCGGGATGCCGCGGCCATTGTCGGTGATTTCGGCCGAGCCGTCCGGGAAGAGGGTGACCGTGACCCGGTCTGCATGGCCGGCAAGCGCTTCATCGATGGCATTGTCCACGACCTCGTAGATCATGTGGTGCAGGCCCGAGCCGTCATCGGTGTCACCGATATACATGCCGGGGCGTTTGCGGACCGCTTCAAGGCCCTTCAGGACCTTGATTGAACCGGCGCCATATTCGGGGGATTCAGCTTGCGTGCTTTCGGCCATTCAGGCCTCCTCATCGATTCGTAGATTCGCCTTTGTTTATAGGCGATTGGCGCCAAAAAGGGAAACCCTAAGCTGCGTTTCCGGGGTGGTATTTGGGGGGCGTAAAACCCTTTTTTATCAGTGTGTTACAGGCCTTGGCAAATGCGGCTGGCCGCGCCCCGTCCCGATCTGTCCAAAAGGGGGGTGTCAGCCAAGGTTTGCGGGCGTCGGCATGGGCAGGAAATCAGGCAAACGGGCAAGGATTTGAGGGTTGCCTGACACCGTGATTCCGGGCCGTTTGAGCCAGTCAGGCAGGCTGGCGCCATTGTAGACAAGCTCTGCAATATCCTCTGTTGAGGCTGTCACCTCGACATCCGGATCGGGGATTGTGCCACGCGCCGCAATAAGAGTCTGCCGGGCGATGAGGACATGACAGGGCTCTCCCTCCAGCATCAGGGCGATACGGGCAGTGACGCCTTTCGCCAGCGAAGGGTCGAACATGGTCGCGAAGGACATCATCAGGGAGTTCACACTCATCGGCCCCGGTCCCTTGAAGGGGGAGCGCACCGCCCAGCGGCCAAGGCTCTGAAAGACAGGTTCAAGTTCCCGCCCCCACTCTGTCAGGTCATAGACCTGAACCGCGGCGGGAGGCGGCAATTGCCTGCGGATGACGATACCGAGACGCTCAAGTTCTTCCAGCCGCTGGGTCAGCACATTGGCGCTGACGCCGTGCAGGTTGCGCTTGATGTCGGAGAACCGTTTCGGGCCGAGCATCAGTTCCCGCGCAACCAGCAAGGCCCAGCGTTCTCCGATCAGGTCCATGGCGTGCGCTGCGGCGCAGCCATCATCGTATTGCTTGTTCTTGTCGAGTGGGCGCGGGGTCATGGAAGGCATTAGATGGGGAGTTGCCCTGACTTTCAATAGATGGTTATTTTTAATAACATATAAGTTGTGAAAGATAACTTATTGTGCGACACGCGTTTGGTCGAACACAGGAGAGAGATGACATGTCATTTGCACAAATCATGGTGGCGGCCGTGCCCACCGCGAACAAGGATGCCTATCTGGCGCATGCCAAACAGATGCTGCCGCTGTTCAGGAAGCATGGGGCCCTGGCCGTTGCCGAGAACTGGGGAGTTGAGGTTCCGGACGGCGAGGTCACGTCTTTTCCCATGGCCGTCAAATGCAAGTCTGACGAGACCGTCGTGGTCTCCTGGATCATCTGGCCGGACAAGGTCACACAGGATCAAGCCTGGGAAGACATGATGCCGGAAATGCAGAAGATGGGCGACATGCCGTTTGACGGCAAGCGCATGATCTTCGGTACTTTCGACACGGTCCTGGAGGGCTAGTCCTCTCTAGTCCTTGAAGACCGGCGGGCGCTTTTGCATGAAGGCGGCGGCGGCTTCGGCGAAATCGGGGGATTTCAGCTGCTCGGCAAACATCTTGCCCTCGGCCTCCATACGGTCCTTCACGGCCTCGCGGTTCATCCGGATCAGCGCCTTGGAGCGGCGGATGGCGGTCGGGGCGGCAATGGCGATGCGCTC
>DHZF01000018.1:3157-3660 GCA_002414505.1 Hyphomonas sp. UBA5111
AGCGCGGCCGACATCAGGCCCGTGTCCGGCTCGACGCGCGAGACGAGGCCGCAATCGAGCGCCTCCTGGGCCGACAGGATGCGTCCGGCGAGCAGGATGTCATTCGCCATGGAATTGCCCACAGACAGCGGCAGCAGCAGCGAGGAGCCCGCTTCCGGCACGAGGCCGAGGGCGGTGAAGGGCGCGCGGAAATTGGCGCTCTCGGCCGCATAGGCGATGTCACAATGCAGCAGCATGGTCAGGCCGACGCCGACAGCGGGGCCGTTCACGGCGGCGATCAGCGGCTTTTCAGCGTCGCGAATGCCGTTCAGAAAGCGCGTGACGGGCGGCTCGCCGGAGGACCGCTCCATGTCGGAGGCGAAATCGCCGAGATCGTTGCCGGCCGTGAACATGTCGCCTGCGCCGGTGAGGATGATGGCGCGGATGCCTGCATCGTCGTTGGCGGCGTTGATGGCGTCGGCCAGCGCGCCATACATGGCCTGGGTGAGCGCATTCTTGCGCTC
>DHZF01000084.1 GCA_002414505.1 Hyphomonas sp. UBA5111
GTACCCGAGCTCTTTCTTGAGCGCCCGGACGGTTTTGCCCGGTGCGCATGTGCAATTCTTTACACAGCCCCATACATCATCTGCCGTTAACGCCGCTTTAATGCAAGAGTCGCTCGGCAGATAAGTGGTACGCTGCGTTCATGGTAAAGATGCGCGCTGTTTTAAAAGGGTTTTTTTGGGCGAAAACGTTACCAATCCCAGCGTTAACGGAACGCTGCGTACGGCTATTATTAACAAACCCCAAATCCGGCTTAAGAAACATCTTCATCTTTTTGATGGATGTCGCCGTCCCGGCGTATCCGATAGAGCTTTGCGGGCGATCTCGCCTCGGATTCAAACGGGATGTTTTCGAGGAAATCGGGGATTTCATTCCGTTTCAGGCGCGCGGCAAATCCTTCCGGATCGTGCGCGGACATCAGCCTGGTTTCCGCATCGGCCGGACAGGTCATGACATAGTCGCTCCCGCTGGCCGTCAGGAGTGATTGGGTCTCGCCGGCCTCCGACAGCCAGAGGTCAATCGCCTGCTGGATTCCTTCCTGATTGCGGTGATAATTGCCCTGAAGGATGCTGTGGCCTGTTTGGTTGAGGATCATCGGTCCAAAGTCGGCTGAGGCGAGGATACGGCCCTTGGGGAGCGTCTCCAGCGTGGTGAATACCCCCTCTTGCAGGCAATCGGCCTTGTCCCCGGTCTTGTTACCTGTCTCGGCCTTGTCCATCACCAGCAGACCCGGCAGGGCCCACAGAAAGGGCAGGCTGAGCGCCAGCGCGCCAATATAGGTGACGCTGGAGGGGCTCTTCGCCTTGCCCGCGCGGTAGACGTCCGCAATCCAGAGCCCCAGCGGAATGATCGCGAAGAGGTGACCGAAGACGTAGAAACGGATCTGGTACAGCGTCATAGCCAAGGCCGCGAGCAGAAGACCCGAGAAGAACAGGTTGGCGCGCAGGCGCTGACGGCGGTACAGGCCAAACAGGCTGAGGCCGAGCGCCAGGATCGTGATGCCGAGAGTAAATCCGAGGGTCGACACCCTGTCGGGCCGGTTTGAAAAGACAGGGCGCGCCTCATCCACCCGGTCGAGCCAAAAAGCTTTGACCTCTGGCGACAGATCCTCCAGCGGGTTTGACAGGCATTCCGGCCCCACCATGACCAACGTCGCGGCGCAGATCACGCCCACGAGCATGAGCGCGCCAAGCCTCAGCCAGACAGTGCGCCCGGAGGTGACCAAGGCGGCGGCCGCCAGCCCGAATCCGCCTGCCATCCCGGCCAGCAGGCTGACTGATGACAAGGTATCACAGGCCACGACCTCATAATGCGACGGCGCGATGGTGGCGAAAAAGGCGATTTCCAGCCCGGCCGCCAGGCCAGCCCCGAAGCCGATGGCCCCGCGCATCGCCGCCCGCCCGGCCACGAGCCAGTCGAGCGCGATGAAAGCGCAGATCGCCGCCACAAAGACATAGACTTCGCCGCCGATGGCCACAGAGGCAGCCAGCGCCATACCGGCCCCAACCAATCGCCATGGACGGCGCAGCGGGTCCAGCGCGAGGCCCATCGCCAGCGCGATCAGACCCAATTGAAGATTGTGGTGGTCAATCGCCCCCGGACTGAACCGGTAATGCGTGGCATAGACGAATACGCCGAGCACGAGGCAGGCCAGCGCCCCTGCCCGGTCACTCACATGCCGCGCGCCCGCATAGAAGCCGCCAAGAACGACAAGTACACTCAAGGGAGGCCAGGCTGAATAGGCCCAGACAAGCGCTGTGTCTGATGGCAGGAACAGGTCAAACAGGCTGTAGAGCGCAATGATGGGCAGGTCAGCGAGGCGTGACCAATGCATCAGCGTGCCGCCATCAGGGCCCATGCGGTATTGGTGAAGATCGAACCAGTCCTGGCCGTTCAGCAGATCCTTGATCTGGACCAGCCGCATGACGTCATCACTGTCCGGACCTATCTGTCCGAAGCTCCCCTGCAAGATGCTGGACGCGACCAGACAGACCGGCACGATGAGGAATAGCAACGCGATTTTGGCGTCGAACCTGACCTGCACGCCGTCCCTCTCCCCTTCTGCGGGCATCCCTGCGCCCTGATCCCGAAAGGCAAACTTAACCAGTGGGAGTGTAGGAAACCCTAAAGAGGGAGGCGCTGGATACTTATGGCCGAGGAAGACTTCTCACGCTTGAACATCGCCGTCCTGCTGCCCTGCTACAATGAGGGCAAGTCGATTGCGTCGGTTGTCATCGGGTTCCGCAAGGCCCTGCCCGCCGCCCGGATTTATGTCTACGACAATAATTCGAGCGATGATACGTCATCCCAGGCCGCCTTTGCCGGCGCCACCGTCGTGCCGTCCCGCCGGCAAGGCAAAGGCAATGTCGTGCGCCAGATGTTCGCCGACATCGAAGCGGACGTGTACCTCATGGCCGATGGGGATGGCACCTATGATCCTGCCGCCGCGCCTCACATGATCGATACCCTTCTGGCCGACCGGGCCGACATGGTGGTCGGCACACGCCGCAATGTCACCGAGGATGCCGGCCGCAACGGCCATGCCTTCGGCAATCGCCTGTTCAACATGATCTATCGCACCCTGTTCGGCAGCGACTTCACCGACATCTTCTCCGGCTATCGCGCCTTCACGCGCCGCTTTGCCAAGAGCTTCCCCGCCTCGTCGCCGGGTTTTGAGATCGAGACCGAAATGTCGGTGCACGCCTCAACGCTGCGCCTGCCAGTCTCCGAAATCGAATTCGACTATGGCCGCCGGGTCGAAGGCTCCGAGAGCAAGCTCTCCACATTCCGCGACGGATTCCGCATTCTGCGCATGATGGGCATGCTGGTAAAGGAAACCAAGCCCTTCCTGTTCTTCAGCTCTGTCGCCGCCGGCCTGTTCGGCCTTGCCGCCATCCTGAGTATCCCGATTCTGGCCGAGTATTTCGAAACCGGCCTTGTCAGCCGGATGCCGACATGGATGCTGGCCATGACCCTGCTGCTGGGCGCGATGATGTCATTCACGGCGGGCGTGATCCTGGATTCCCTGTCGCGCTCCCGGATTGAGCAGAAGCGGATCCATTATCTGTCGATTGCCCCGGCGCGCGGTGAGGCCCTTTTCCGGGGCACCGGTTCTGTCGCTGACCGGCGCGATACCGAGAACCAGCCGGAGGGTCCCAGCCTGCGCAAGACCGGCGCCTGATCCCTTCTTCTCGTCCCTGAAAATGGATAGCCTACTGACCTGCCAGGCAGGTCGTCGTCATGCGCCTCCTCCGGCGACGGGCCGGGACGGACGGGACGATCTCACATGTTTCTGGGGACTGGAGGCGTTCGGCAGGCAGCCGATCAGCCGGTCTTCTTCTGCAGCTCAGACGGATCAATCAGCGGCACTTCGGTCGCCTGAACGCCATCTGACGTAGGGGAACGGCGCACCAGCGTTTCCGGTATGGTGATGAAGGCAGTGGTGCCGCGACCCAGCTCAGAGCGAAGCTTGATGCGCAGCCCCTGGGCATCGGCCAGACGACGCGCGACGCTGAGACCCAGGCCGACCCCGGTGGAATGATCGTATTTCTGGTGGGCTGGACGGGAGTGGAAGAAGGGTTCGAACGCCTTCTCCAGCACGTCGGCCGTCATGCCCCTGCCCCGGTCGCGGACCATGACCACAAGGCCAACCCCGGACACCATGCCGGCCTTGACCACGATTGGCGCGGACGAGCCGGATTCAAGTGCGTTCTTGATGACGTTGCGGACGATGATCTCGAAGCTGTTATCATCCATGTCTGCGGCCAGATTGCTGGGCACGCTGACCTTCAGCCGGTCGGCAAAGCGCGAATATTCGCCTTCGGTCAGCTTACGCACGACATTATGAATGACTTCGGATACCGAGACTTCGGACGATTGCGCCAGATAGTCTTCGCGCTCCATCCGTGTAAAGTTGATGATGCCGTCCAGCGTAGAGGACAGGATCATGGCCTGCTCGCCGATCTTGTCGGCATAGGAGCGAACCTCTTCCTCGCTGCACGGAATGTTTGACGACGATCCGATAACGCCCGCACAAGCTGAGATGACATCCAGCGGCACTTTCAACTCGGCGCTCATCGAGCCGAGGAAGCGCGTCTTGGCTTCATTGGCCGCTTCGGCATCATTCCGGGCGTGCTCGATCTCGGACCGGGCCTCTTCCATGCGGGTCACGTCTGTGTAGACAACCACAGTACCGACGCCGGCGATGCATTCCACGGATTTCTGCCAGAAGACCCCGTCGCGGCGGATTGGCTTGTCGGCCGGCTCAAGCGTGTCTTCCCGCGACCCAAAGACCTTCTGGTGCAGCTGGTTTTCCACAATGACGTCGCCATCCTCATTGAAGATTGCGAAGGCCTGGTGGCTGGCTTCAAGCGCGCCGATCAGGAGGTCCCGGGATTCTTCGGCCTTCCGTGTGGCGTTGATGTCAGATTTATAGACCATGTAACTGGAGCGCGCGCCAAGACAGAGCGCGAGCATGAAGGAGATCATCATCAAGCAGATCGTGGCGCCAGTAACCGATTGGGCATAGGCACTGTAGGCTGCACTCGCGACAAACGCCGACAAGGCATAGCGCAGGACGATCCGCGGCACACGCGTCAGCATGCTGGCCATGCCAGCCGCCATCGGCGTGATCATCAGGCCACCCATGATCATCGCGGCATTCTCGTCGGGTCCGACGAAGAAGGGCAGAGAGCCCCAGGCGAGACCAAACACGATGGCGAGGAATTCAGAGCGGCGAAGATACTTGCCGCTGACCGTTTTGGGAGCCGGGCGCCCCCGCTTCAGCAGGAAATCGATGACGAGCAGTGTGGCCAGGCAGAGATTGATCGCGATCCAGGCTTCGATGTTCGTGTCCGGAACCCAGCGATGGACCAGAAAGCTCGCACCGATCGTGTTGACCAGCATGATCGTTGCCATGACCAGCTTGTGACTGGAAAAATCCATGTGCTGCTGCAGCAGGACCAACCGGTCAACGGCTGTCGCCCGGGGAATCTTGTTCCCGGTCACATAAGACAGAAAGGATTTTTCCTGTTTCACCATGAGACGGCTATACACAGGCTAAGTGAACATTCCGCTCTCCGGGCCTGATGGGATTGCCAGACTGTGGAAACTTGTCGTTAACGCGTCCGTTAACCAAAAATAGATGCCTCGAAGCGGTTGCCTAGCATATCACCTGTTCTGTAGCGTGCATTCCGATTGAGGAGATCAACGCGCCGGTGACCCGCACGACTGCACCTTTCAAGATCGCCGTCATTGGCGCCGGTCCAGCGGGACTCAGCACCGCGCGTTTCATCAAACAGGCGGGCCACCACCCCATCCTGTTCGAAGCCGATGACCGGTTGGGTGGCAAGTCGTTTTCCGTGGTGCGCGGGGACGCCATGAACGAAATGGGCACCTGCTACACGACCCGCTCGCACAAGCTGGTGAAGCAATGGATGCGCCAGCATGGCATCACGCTGACGCGGCTGGGCGAGGCCCGGTATGACGGGCTGAAAGTCGTCGACTACGTGAAAACCGGGGGCGGCCCGCCCATGGTTCTCCAGGCCCTGAAGTTCATTCGCGCAGCCGGACGCCTGCGCCGCGACATCCGAAACCGGCCGGACGATCCGGATGTGCGCGCCGAAGCTGCAATGACGACTGCAGAATGGGTGCAGCGTCTGAACCTGCCGAAGATCGAGCTTGCGTCCCACCGGATCCAGACAACGCAGGGCTATGGCTTTACTGACGAGGCCACGATCGGACAGACCGTCCAATGGTGTGACCTCAATTACCTCCTGTCAGGCGTGCTCAACGACATGCACATGCCTGATCAGGGCTGGAGCGAGTTCTGGTATCGCTTTTCCCAGGATCTCGATGTGCGCCTGTCGAGCCCGGTGACACATCTGGACCGGTCCGGGCCCAAACCTGTCATCACCGCCGCCGGGAAGAGCGAGGAATTCGACGCCGTCGTCTCAACCGTACCGATGCAGAACTTCGTCAAATTCTGCGCGGCGACGCGCGACGAGATGTTCATCTGCAATGGCATCGAATGGCAGAATTACACGACGACCCTGCTGACTTCGCCGGACTGGTTCGAGGGCCACATGATCATCGGCTATTCTCAGGCGAGCATGGACAGTACCCGCAAGGGCGCCATTCTGGGCGGGCGCCGGGAAGGCGAAAGCGAGGAGCTTGGCGGGCGCCTCTATGTGACGGGGCAGTTCTCGACCGGTTTGACAGGGCCGGAACTCCGCGAAATCCTGCTGGCGGATGCCGAGCGGCACGGCTTTACCGTCGAAAGCGTGATCCAGCAAAAGGTCTGGCAGTATTTTCCGCAATACAAGATCGAGGCCGTGCGCGAAGGCCTGTTCGGCGCGCTGAAGCGCGTGCAGGGCCACCAGCATACATGGTTCAGCGGAGCGAGCTTCTCGCATGAGCTGGTGTGCAGCGTCGTGGAGCAGGCCCAGGGCATGGTGCGGGACATGCTGGGCGACCTCTCGCGCGCTCCGGCCCCGGCAGTCACATCAGACACGCCGAGAACCGCCGAAACGGTCTAGACCGGCTCCGCTTCCGGCGCGGCGCAATACTGGTTGATAAAGTCCTGATGGCTGGGCATCTGTGAGACTGCCCGTGAAATATTCGCCTGCAGGCCATTCAGCGCGGTCTTCAATTGTTCATCCGTCATCAGATGGCCCATATGGTGATAGCCCTTGGGCTTGAGCCGCTGGCCCATCATCACCTGCAGCCAGGAATCCACGCGGAAGAGATCATCCGTAGCCTGATAGGCGAGTCCATTCTCCCGGAACAGGGCAATACGCTGCGCCAGCGAGTCCGGAATTTCCATGTCCCGGCGGGCCCGCCAGAAATCTGAATCGTCGCGTTCTGTCAGCTTGTAGTGCAGCACGATGAAATCGCGAATCTTTTCCAGTTCCCGCTCGGCCTGCTCATTATAGTGGGTCGCAATCGCTTCGCTGATCCCCGCGAACGGGAATTGCTGGACGAGACGTGTCGCGCCGACCTGGATCAGATGGATGCTGGTCGATTCCAATGGCTCGACAAATCCGCCCGACAGGCCAAGCGCGACGCAGTTCTTGTTCCACATCTTCTTCCGGCGGCCCGTCTTGTAACGGATCAGGCGCGGTTCGGTCAGCGGCTCGCCGTCTACATGGCTGAGCAGATAGTCCTTTGCCTCGTCCGGCTGCATGTTTTCGCTGCAGAAGACGAGGCCATTGCCGACCCGGTGCTGCAGCGGGATACGCCATTGCCAGCCGGCATGGTGTGCAATCGCGCGCGTGTACGGAAGCGCCGGGCCGACCGAGCGGGTCTGCACGGCCAGAGCGCTGTCGGTCGGCAGCCAGTGCGTCCAGTCTTCGTAACCGGTCTTGAGGGTCTGTTCGATCAGCATACCCCGAAAACCGGTACAGTCGATGAAGAGATCGCCTTCGATCCGCTCGCCCGATTGCAGTTTCAGCGCCGTGATGAACCCGCTCTCGCCATCCTGCTCGACTTCCTCGATCAGGCCTTCAACCCGTTTGACGCCCTTGGCCTCGCTGAAAGTCCGCAGGAATCTGGCATAGAGGCTGGCATCGAGATGATAGGCGTAATTGATGTTGGCTTTTTCGGACGTATAGAACCGCCCGGCCTCGGCGGCCTGAAGTTCGTAGCAATAGGCATCCAGTTCATCCCCTATGCCGCGCTCCTGCGCATACATCCAGATATTGTAGAACTCCCCCATCCAGTTCGACTTGCCAACCTGGCCGAAGGAGTGGATGTAGCGGTCGCCCTGGCCGCCCCAATTCTCGAACGCGATGCCGAGCTTGAAAGTTGCCTTGGTGGCGCGCATGAATTCGCGCTCATCAATCCCCATCAGATGGTGGAAGGTCCGGTGGGTCGGGATGGTCGCCTCGCCTACCCCGACCGTGCCGATGGCATCGGATTCCACGAGGGTGATGTCGAGCAAGGGACCAAGCAAGCGGGAAAGCGACGCCGCCGCGATCCACCCTGCCGTGCCACCCCCGGCAATGACAACTTTCCTGATGTTCTGCGTTTCCAATGGGATCCCCGGTTCTTCTTATGGTTTTCAGCGATTGAGCTTGTTCAGCAACAGGGCGCGCAACCGGCGTGCCTTCAATTCGTCGAGCGGGCCAAGATTGCCTTGCGCGCCTTCCGGCAAATGGGCGGCGGGCTGGTCTGCGGGCCCGAA
The DNA here is from genome assembly GCA_002414505.1 of Hyphomonas sp. UBA5111. GTDB lineage: Bacteria > Pseudomonadota > Alphaproteobacteria > Caulobacterales > Hyphomonadaceae > Hyphomonas. The sequence goes on from DHZF01000084.1 coordinate 8,181, forward strand.
AATGTAATAGTCGAACAAGGCCTTCCAGGCCTGTTTCTCCGGCTCCGGACGATCCCGCAGGCTGAGGATAGCATGCAGCAAAGTATTCTGCGGCGTATCCATGAAGGCCGGGGACGTGTTCCACCAGTAATTTATCATGGCAGTGAAGTCGCCGATGCCTTCGACATTGTGCCACCAGAGCGCCGGATAGAAGAGCACGTCGCCCGGCTCCAGCTCGGCCACTTCCCCGGCAGCCATGGCCTCGGCAAAGCGCGGATAGCGTTCAAGGTCAGGATCACGGAAATCCACCATGCTGACGACCTGCCCGCCTGGCGTCGGCTCCAGCGGACCCGGATAGAGATTGGCCACCTGTTCCGGCGGGAACAGGGTGAAGCGCCGCTTGCCCACCATGCAGCATGCGAGGTTGTTGGACATGTCATAATGGGCTGATGCGATCGTCCGATTGCCCATCCAGATGCTGACGAGGGGCTTGTGCGCGTCAAACATGGGGTCGTTCAGCACAAGGTCGTTTTCGCCGCGCATGCCCGGAAAGAATGTATCGAGGTCAGTGGAGCCAATATAATAGGAAGACCCGTCTGACGTCGTCATGGTTTCCCGGATCTTCGCGAAGAAGTCTGTCAGCTGAACACGGGCGCGCTCGAAATTGAAGCCATCGACCTGGTCTGTATAGAAATAGCGCCCACCCTCTTCCGGGGCGCAGCTATAGCCGACCACCGGACGCCCTTCATGGAAGGAGGCGATATAGTCCATGGCCGCGTCCGGGGATTCCAGCCCGAACTGGACGAGCGGCCAGTGCCGCGCCACGCCCTTGAAAATCACCGGCTGCTGGTTCTGCATCAGCTCAGCATAGGGAATGGCGTCTGGCGCGACACCTTCTATCATCCGGGTCCTGCGTTCAATGGCCAGCATGGCTGGTTCCTGCCTCCTGACGGATCAGCCGCCTGCTGCCCGCTTCGCGTTTTTCATGTTGATCAGCCGGTTCACATTGCCGAGCGATGCCAGCACAAGATAGGCCGCACGCAGGAAACCGCCACGATGCAGCTGTTGCAGCGCCTCCCCTTCCAGCGAAGCCAGCTTGTCTTCGTTCAGCGTGAACAGGTCCGGCACCTTGTATTCGGTATGGTCGTCCAGCTTGAGGTCGAGCGAGACGGGCTCGATCAGGCCCGCCTGCTCGAAGGCGGCAAACATCGGCGCCGTCATGTCCGCGCCGACCGTGATCACACGCAAGACCTGACTGATATGCTGCAGATAGGGCGCGTTGCCGCCATGCGCGAGGAAGAGCGGTTCGCCTTCAGTCTGGCTGATGCGGGGATTGTCGAGATCGACATGGATCACCGGCTCGCGGCGGATCTCGCCGCCGACATCCTGATTCTGGAAACCGATCATGAATGGGCCGCGCTGGAGGATGGCTGGCACGTAGCGGGCCTGCCACCGGTCGCCGTCGAGGAACAGATTCTCGCCCTTGTCGAGACCGAGCAGGACCACGCAATAAAATGTGCCGTCAGCATCCTTGCGGAAGAAGATCGGGTATTCCCGTTGCAGTTCGGAGAATTCGGTCGGGTAGACGGCCGCCTGGTTCACGCTGTCGCCATAGGCCGCGCCGAAGCGGGTGATCACCTTCAGATTTGGATGATCGATATTGTTGAGAAGTGCCATCTTGGTCATGGGGCGCCCTTCGGTGCTGCCTGCGCGATCTCTACCGGATGCGTACCGGAGTCGCGCGCGTTTCCATCATGATGAAACAATCCCCTGCCCCGTACAAGCGGGGGCAAAAAAGGCCGCTGCAAGCAGCGGCCTTTCCTGAAATGCTTCACGTCTCAGTCCAGTCGTCTCCGACTAGAACTTGTAGCGCACGCCGATCTGGTAGCGTGGTGCCAGCTCGTAGACATAGTACACCTGCTCCGGCACGCGGTGGTAGATGCGCTGGTCTTCACCGGTCAGGTTGATGCCTTCGAAGGAGACAGCGATCTGCTCGTTGATGTCGTAGCTGACATTCAGATCGTACTGACCGAAATCTTCGACATAGGTCCCGGACCGGTCACCCCCCTGGTTGGTGGCGAGCAGGAATGTGTCGCGCCAGTTATAAGCCAGACGGGCGGAGAAGCCGTACTTCTCATAGATCGCCGTCAGGTTGGCCGTGTCGGACAGGCCGAGCAGGGCGAACTGGTTCTCATCAATGCTTGCAGCCGGATCCAGCTCAACATCGCCGTTGACCAGCGTGTAGTTGGCCTGGAAGCCAAAGCCGGTCTCGCCAAAGAAGTGCTGCCAGGCGAACTCCATACCGTCGATATTACCTTCGCGGTTGTTGACCGGCTGGTTGACGGCAAACACTGCCAGTGGATCGCTGCCGTCGGAAGCGACGTCGTACTGACCAAGGATCAGGTCGACATAGCTCTGTGGCAGGGCGCCGCCGACGAGTTGAGACTCGAACTCGGCACGCGCCGCTGCCGTATTACCGCCATTGGCTTCGATGAGGGCTGCGAGCGTGAAGAGGTTGGCTTCGGACTGGTCAACACCAAGGTCGTTGATGATGTCCAGAGCGTCCCCGGAACGCGAACCAGCCTCGCCGGAAGCCGGATCACGCAAGCCGAACAGATTGCGCTCAACGACACCGTTACCGATGAAGTTCTTCACCTTCTTGTCGAAGTAACCTGCCGACACATAGCTCGTATCGCCATAATACCATTCGAGGGACACGTCGAAGTTGGTGGATTTGAGCGGCAGCAGACCCGGGTTCTGAGAGTCGCCGGTCAGCGAGCCACCAAAGGCCGTCGGACGGTTTGGTGCGCTGGCAGTCGTCGACGCGAACAGGCTGCTGTAGCCGGCCCGACCGATCGTCTTGCTGAACGAAGCGCGCGCAACAAGGTTGTCCGTCAGGTCAACCTGGAAGTCGACGTTCGGCAACACTTCTTCATAGGAGCCCTTGCCCGACAGGTCCTGCTTGTCACCCGACTGAACGATAAGGAAGTCGTTGTCTGATTGCCACAACATACCCGATGGGATCGACTGCAGGGTCGTCGAGACAACATTCGTGTCTTCGTAGCGGACACCAATGTTGGTGCGCGTCGGAAGACCCATGAAGTCTCGCTCAATATTGAACTGGGCGTAGAAGGACAAAATCTCTTCCTGCACCGTGTCATCCGTCTCGGAGATGTTCACATCATTGCCAGCATATGCCGCTTCAAGGATGGGAAAGAGCTGAGCCGCATCAACGCGGAAGGCCGTATCGGCCTGGCCCACAGCCACATCATCAAACAGGCAGGACAGGCAGTAGGACTGCATCATGCCCGGCGCATATTGTTCGATATCACCCGGGTTTGAGATACCCCAGGAACCAAGGTCCTGTTGTGTCGTGCGGGTCGAGCGGTCCATTTCCGAGTCGCGATAGTTACTACCGACGGTCAGGTTGGTGCGATCATCGAAGTCCCAGACGAAGCGAAGGTCGAATTCATCAACCTGGTGCTCCATGTTGGAAGAGTTCGAGCGCTGCACCTGGCTGCCGAGATCGCCAGCATCCAATACGCCATTACCATTTCCGCGAACGGAATCGTCGATGGTGTAGGACTGGATCGGCGTGCCTCCGCGGAAATCCACGGAGTGCTGGAGGATGACCGGCGCGCCCATCGACACAAAGGTCGCCGTGTGGCCCAGCGGGTTGTTACCGCCGGATTCCGACTTGGAGCTGTGCGCATCGAAGATGACCGTTCCGCGCTCGGAGAATTCCCATTCCGCGTTGAAGCCGAGCGAGTTCAGCTCGTCTTTCGTGGCGCGGTTGGTCTGCTCGAAGCCGATATCTTTCGAGCCATTATTGTTTTCCTGCATGAACACGGCCGTGGCGACCGGGCCATCATTGTCGAAGATGATCTGGTCGAGCGGCGTGGCAAACCAGTTGGTCTGCTCGTAGCGCAGTTCGTCCGACTCCGTTTGGGCGTAGGTATAGTCACCGGTGAGGGTGAGGTTGTCCATCGGACGGAACTGGAGAACCAGCTGACCGTTCAGGCGCTCACGGGAAATGTCGGAGAAGTCGTAACGGCTATCCTGAGGGATGGCGTAGAGTTGGCCGGCAGCCGGCGGGTTGGTGATCTGTGTCGAGCCGTCACCGCGTGTGTAGCTGCCATCGATTGTGCCGTCTGCGGATTCGCGGACGATCCAGTCATTGATCTGCTGGGATGGCGCGCCGGAGTCACGCTTGGAGTAGGACCCGAAGATGCCGATGCCGAAGCGGTCGGATGGGTCGGTCCAGCTTGCGAGACCGGACAGTTCCGGCGTGAAGTCGTCGCCGGCTTCCACGCTCGTATCGTTGATGGCCTTGGCCGAGAAAGACGCGTTGAGGCCCGGATCGTCAAAGGGCGTGCGCGTCTTGATGTTGACCGTTGCGCCGATGCCGCCCGATGGCAGGATAGCCTGGCCGGTCTTGTAGACTTCCAGACCGTTGACGCCTTCAGAGGCGAGGTTCGAGAAGTCGAATGCGCGGTCGCCGCCAGCACCATAATTGCCTCGGGCACCGATGGCGCGAACCTTGGCGGTCGGCATCGTGCGGCCGTTCAGCGTGACCAGGTTGAAGCCCGGTCCGAAACCGCGAACGGTGATCTCGGAGCCTTCGCCGTTGACCCGGTTGATGGACACACCCGTGATGCGCTGAAGCGATTCAGCGAGGTTCGTGTCCGGGAATTTACCGATATCTTCGGCCGAAATGGCGTCAACAACGCCGTTGGAGTCGCGCTTGATATCCATGGCGCGCTCGAGCGATCCGCGAATGCCCTGCACGACCACAGTTTCCTGCGTCAATGTTTCGTCATTCGCGTCTTGCGCCTGCGCTGCCAATGGCAGGGCTGACAGCAGAGACACCGCGGACGCACTGCACAGCAGCGTTCCCCATTTTACTTTCCGTGCGGAAACCGCACGGACCTTGTCCGTGGAAACAGTCATTACAATCCTCCCTGAGACAGGCCACTCACGATAGATGGTGCCGGTCTTCAATGCTTGTCTCGGCCAGGTGGATCGCCCCTGCAATCTACCTACCCGAACGGCAATCCATCACCAAATGTTTGCGCTATCAAGTCTTACATGACGAAAATTTTGGTTTCGCACCGGCTGAGCCGGGCGCAATGAAACCGATTTCATAGTTGTTGCAAGAATTTTCGGCCCGTATCTATTGATACTTTTACGATCCGCTGGCGCATTGAGCGATCGCATTAGAAAATTTTTCAGAGACCGTTTTTTTTGGATTTGTGACAAGGTTGGCAAAAAGGCCACACTTCCAACCTTCACACCTCGCGCCGAATCCCCAAGCACAAAGCCTCCACCCCCCTTGGCATCGGGTGTTTTTGCCAGTCCTGCGAGCAAGCCCCCCCTTCTCTGGCAAAGATATTGTGCAGGCTGGATCAAGACGGCCTCCCCCCGCATCGCCACACTCATGGGGACCTCGCGGTACAGCCAGATGGGATGAGATGCATATGGACCACCCTGCCCCCGTTGATCTGCTCATCCGGAATGCCTGGATCGTCACAATGGATGCGGAGCGACGGATCTATCGCGACGGTGCAATCGCCCTGTGCGGAAACCGCATTCACAGCATTGGCCAGGACAGCGAGGTCTCGAAAGCTGTCAGCCCCCGCGAAACGCTGGACGGCAATGGCTTCGTCATCACGCCCGGATTCGTCAATTGCCATGTTCATCTTACCGGCGAACCGCTGACCCGCGGCATAGTCCCGGACAATACGGACTGGCAGGCAAACGTCTTCGGCTGGCTGATCCCGATGTACATGACCCAGACACCGGCCGATGAACGCCTGTCGGCCCAGTTCGCCGCGCTCGAAATGCTCCGCACCGGCACGACGAGCTTCATTGAAGCGGGCACGATCCTGGACCTTGATGCCGTGGCGGACGGCCTTGCTGAAATCGGTATTCGCGGAAAGATCGGCCAATGGCTGCAGGACCGGGCCTTCGCGCCGGACGATGACCAGACGGCGCTGACCGATTCAGCGCTGTCCCGCATGGAAGCCCAATCAAACGCCTACCCGCAGACCGAAGACGCGCTCATCTCGGCCTGGCCGCTTCTGGTGGGTCACAACACGGCCACGGATGATTTATGGCGCGGCGCGACGGACCTCGCGCGCTCGAAAGGTCTGGGCGTCAGCGCACATATGAGCGCGGACCCTGCCGACCCTGACTATTATCTCGCGACCTCCGGCAAACGCGCCATCGCCCATCTCGCAGACATTGGCGCGCTGGGCCCGCATTTGTCCCTGACCCATGCAGTGCATCTCGACCAGGCCGAAGTTGACCTGCTCGCCTCCAGCGGCACCCATGTCACGCATTGTCCGATGACCGCCATGAAGGGTGGGTACGGGGCGAGCTCTGCCGGCCTGTTCCCGGAAATGGCCGCTGCGGGCGTGAACATCCAGCTTGGCACGGATGGTAACAATAATGGCAATACCAGCGACATCATGCGCGCCATGTTCGCCATGGCAGGCCTGTTCAAGGATGCGCGCCGCGACGCAAACCTGTTCTCGGCCTATAGCGTGCTGGAAGCGGCCACGCTCAATGGTGCAAAGGGCGCGCAGATGGCCGACCAGATCGGATCGCTGGAACCGGGCAAGAAGGCCGATTTCGTGCTGCATGATCGCAATCGGCCGGAATGGGTGCCCCTCTTCAACCCGGTCAACCAGCTTGTCTATTCCGCCGATGGCCGGGGCGTTCACAGTGTCTGGGTCGATGGACGGCGCGTGGTCGAGAACTACCGCTCCACGCTGATCGATGAAGACCGCTTGCTCGCCGATGTCCAGGCCGCCGGAATGGCGCTGGTCTCACGCGAAGGCCGCAGCGTGCCGTCAGAATGGCCGGTCCTCTGAGG
>DHZF01000062.1:0-9040 GCA_002414505.1 Hyphomonas sp. UBA5111
ACCTTGGCGGCTGGCAACAGGAGTGTAAAGCGACCAATGGATTTTCAAGTGCAGGCGAAGGCCGCTCCCGCTGACGATCAGGAAACGACCGCCGAAATGAGCGAGCTTCCTGAGCGCGGACGCGTGGACTTCATGCAGCTTTCGTTCTGGATATGCCTGCTCGTTTCCATCGCGGCCGCCAGTGTTGCGCTTGCCTGGCCAAACGCCTCCGGCGCGCCGGGACCGATCCTGCTGATCGCCATGGCATCTGGCGGACTCGTCTTCCTGTTGTGGAGTGTGCGCGGCGCGGGCCGGATGCTGGGCCTGTTTCCGGAACGCGGCTCGATTGCGCGCGCAGCGCAGGCCGCGACGCCGCGCTTTGGGTGGATCGAGGCACTGGATGAATCCGTCCTGATTGCCGACCAGGGCGGCGCGCCCGTTGCCGCCAACACATCCTACCGCGAACTGACGAGTCTCGCGCTGATCGGATCGCAATCCGAAGGTGCGCCTGTCACGGTGGACCGCCTGTTCGGCGCCAATCCGGGCCTGGCTGCGCCCGTCTATCGCCTGTCCAAGGGCGCCAAGGCTGGTCATGCGCGCCGCGAAATCCTGCCGCCGATCACGATTGGCCCGGAGCGCGTGCCCGCCCAGTTTGAAATCACGGTTTCCCCACTGCCACGCGACAAGGTGCTCTGGCGTATCCGCCCGATTGCTGGCGAGCGCGAAGCGACCGGCGCGGCTGACCTGAAATCACTTTATGTCGAAGACGCCCCGATGGGCTTCTTCGCAGCGCGCCCCGATGGCACGATCACCTATGCCAATGGTTGGCTGCGCGACATGCTGGGCCTGCCGGAAACGGCCAAGAACATTCGCATCGACGACATCATGCGTCCGGAATTCGTGAAGATGCTGTCGCGTGACCGCAAATCCGGGGTGCCGGGACGGGTCGACATCCAGCTGCGCGGCCGCGACGGCGTCGAGCGTCCGGTGCAAGCGATCACGACTTGGTCGGGCAAGGGCGCCGATGCGACCGGCCGCACGATCATCCTGGCCAGCCAGCAGGTGATGAACACCGGCGAGGAAGGCTTCCGCATTTCCACCGCGTCGCGTCCGCCGCGCCCTGATGGCGACCCGATGTTCGACGATGCGCCGTTTGGCGCCGTGCGCCTTGAGGGCGGCAGTGTCGACAGCGCCATCATCATGGACACCAACCGGGCCCTGATGGACCTCACCGAAGGCAAGGCCGCGCCGGGCGGGAAATTCTCCGACCTGTTCTCAGCCGAAGAAGGTGAGGATTCGCTCAAGAGCCTGCTGGTCGACGCGATCGACAAGCCGGTAAACCTGAAACTGGCTGGCGAAGAGCCCAAGCACGTCAACGTCTTCGTGGCGCTGGACGGGGCCGGGCGCCCCTCGGTCGCCTACGTCATGGACATCACCGAACAGCGCCAGCTGGAAATGCGCCTGGCGCACGGCGAAAAGATGCAGGCCATCGGCCAGCTCGCCGGCGGCGTGGCCCATGACTTCAACAATGTGCTGCAAGGCATCATCCTGAACAATGAACAGCTGATGGTACACCATCCGCTGGGCGATCCTTCCTATTCGAATTTGAAGTCGATCCACGAATTCTCGATCCGTGCGAAGGACCTCGTGAAGATGCTGCTCGCCTATGCGCGCCAGCAGACCTTCAAGCGCGAAGTCTTCGCCGTCACGGACTTCATGTCCGAATTCTCCATCCTCCTGCGCCAGCTTCTGGACGAGCGGATCGAACTGGACGTCAAGCATGGTCGCGACGTGCCTTATATCAAGGCCGACAAGAACCAGCTTGAAAACGCCCTGTTCAACCTCGCGACCAATGCACGGGATGCAATGCTCAGCCACAAGAATGGCGGCAAGCTGACGATCCGCACGGCGCGCGCCACAGGCAAGGAAGCCCAGGACAAGGGCTTCGCCTTCGTCAATGATGGCGACTACATGCTGATCGAAGTGGAAGACACCGGACACGGCATGCCGAAGGATGTCATGGACAAGATCTTCCAGCCCTTCTTCACCACGAAGGAAGCTGGCGTCGGCACGGGCCTTGGCCTCGCGACCGTCTACGGCATCATCAAACAGTCGGGCGGCTATATCTGCACCACGTCCGGCGTCGGCAAAGGCACGACCTTCCACATCTACCTGCCAGCTCTCAAGGCCGAGGAAATTCCTGAGCCGGTCGACATGGCGCAGGCCGAGAAGATCGCCAGCCAGCCTGTCGATATTTCGGGTCGCGGCCGTATCCTGCTGATCGAGGATGAAGACGGCGTGCGCGGCATTGCGGCCTCCTTGCTGCGCTCCAGCGGCTATGAAGTCGAAGAGGCCTGCGACGGCGAAGAGGCGATGGAAATCCTGGAGGACAATCCGGAGAGCTTCGACCTCGTCATCTCCGACGTGGTCATGCCGGGCAAGGATGGCCCGACACTGATCCGCGAGGCCAAGGATTTGCTGGGTCATGCCCGCGTGATCTTCATCTCCGGCTATGCCGAACGCGACATTGCCAAGCAGCTTGACGACGACCGCGCGGTCTCGTTCCTGCCGAAGCCGTTCACCGTCCGCCAGCTGGCCGAGCGGGTGAAACAGGAACTCGGCAGCCCCAAGAAGGAAGCCGCCTGAAAGTCAGGTCCAATGTGATCGGAGCAGGGCAGCAAATTCGGTTGCCCGCTCCGCACAGGCCCAGTGGCCAGCGCCGCGCTCGACATGTAGCGGCACGTTCCAGCGCTTCGCGAACCGTTCGCCCACGGATAGGTCCACAAAGGGGTCCGTCTCGCCCCAGAACAACTGGCCGCGCGCTGGCAGGTTTTCGAGACCCTTCACCCATTCATCCGAGAAACGCAGGCCAGCGGCTGACCGGTAGAGCCTGAGGATGCTCTGCCGCATCGTCTTGTCGATCAGGGGGACTTCCTGCTCGGCAAGGCTGCGCGGCATGCCGCCGGAAACAAGTGCCGGCAGGAGCCGTTTCTTGTTGCGCATGCCCAGCATGACAAGCTCACCCAGCACAGGCGTTGCCCAGCGCCTTGCCATTGTGTGGCCGCGATAGTCAGGATCGATCACGGCATTGGTGACGCACCAGCTGCGCACGAGGTCCGGCCGCAAGGAAGCCGCGCGCAGGGTCAGCAGCGCGCCCCAGTCATGGCCGACAATATCGACATTCCCGCCTGCCGCTTCCATCTGGCCGACCAGCCAGTCAGCATAGGCATCCTTGGTGGCGCTGAACCCGTCCGGACGCGGGCAGCCGAAGCCGGGCAGGGCGGGCGCGAGATAGTCCTGCTCTTGCAGGCCGAGCGCCGCGACCAGCGGCTCCCACAAATGCGGCGTATCGGGCACGCCATGTATGAACAGTTTCATTGCCATTTCCCCACCTCTTGCTTGACAATAGGTGAATATTCCTATTTAGCGGCAGCTGCAACCTTTGGGAAAATTATCCCATGAAACATCGTGATATCTGGCGGGGCCTTGATGCCCTTGCAGCTCATCATGGCCTGACGCCTTCTGGGCTGGCGCGTCGTGCCGGGCTGGACCCGACGGCCTTCAATCCTTCCAAGCGGGAAGGGGCCGATGGACGTCCGCGCTGGCCGTCCACGGAAAGCCTTGCGCGCGTATTGGAATCTGTCGGCAGCCGGTTTGAGGATTTCGCCGCGCTGGTCGATGGAAGGCGCGGCGCGATTGCTCCCCTGATCGGCTTTGCGCAGGCGGGGCAGGACGGCTTTTTCGATGATGCCGGGTTTCCGGTTGGCGGGGGCTGGGAAGAGGTTCGGTTTCCGGGGCTGGAAACGGAGTCGGTCTATGCGCTGGAGATCAGCGGGGATTCCATGGAGCCGGCCTACCGGGCCGGGGACCGGATCATCGTGTCGCCGGGCTCGGAGGTGAAGCCGGGAGACCGGGTGGTGGCGAAAACAATTGACGGGGAGGTGATGGCCAAGGTTCTGGCCCGTAAGAATACGCGGACTGTTGAGCTTGCCTCGCTCAACCCTGCCTATCCCACCCGCAGTTTCAAGCCGGCAGAGATTGCCTGGCTCGCCCGTATTCTCTGGGCGAGCCAGTAAGCCTTATCCCTTGCGCGGGGCAGTTGTTGTCTGGGCCAGTTCCTCATCCTGGGCGGGCTGGTAGAGTGGGGCATATTTGTCGACCATGCTGATACCGTCATCCTCATGATAGACGTCACGCCAGAAATTCGGCTCCCCGTCTTCGTCAACAGTGACGGTCATGTAGGTGATGTGAATCTGGGTTTCGGACTTGAACTCGATTCGTTCCGGATTTGACCCTTTGAGCGCCTTGGAGACATCCCGTTCCGAGACTTCTGGGTCATGCGCGGCAATCCATTTCGCCATCTCTTTCGGCTTTTCCAGACGCACGCAGCCTGAGCTGAAAGTGCGCTGGGCCCTGTCAAACAGGCTCATACCCGGCGTGCCGTGCAGATAGACCGAATACTGATTGGGAAAGATGATCTTCAGATCGCCGAGGGCATTACTGGCGCCGGGGCCCTGAACCAGCTGGTAGTTTTCGGCGGCTGCCGGATCTGTCCAGTCCACCGAGGCGGCGGAAACGGACTGGCCGGTGGCGCGATCAATCACCTTGAAATTCTTGCGGGCCGCATAGGACGGATCCTTGGCGAGCTTTGGCAGCTTGTCGCGGCGCACGATGCTGACCGGCGCATACCAGCGCGGATTGGCGACGGCATATTCCACCTGGTCGGAAAAGACCGGGGTTTCGCGGCTTGGCATGCCGACGATTGTCTTCATCGCGATTTCGCGACGCTTGTTGCGCCAGCCTTCGGCCGTGAAGGATGGAATATTGGCCCAGATATACTGGTCGCCCAGATCATCATAATGGCGCCAGCGATTCATCGTGTCGGCGATCCGGTCGATCTTGGAGTCGACACTCTCATTCAGGGCGGCAAGCGTATTGCCTCCTACGACGCCGTCATCTTCAAGGCCGTGATGGCGCTGGAATTCCTTCAAGGCGTCCTGAAGGCGCGCATCAAACACGATCTCCGTGGCAGATGTGTCGGCGTCATCATTCGAGGCCATGCTGATAGTGGACAGGAGTTCACCGGCCCAGGTCTCCGGCTTGTAATAGCCTTCCGCCTCCAGACGGTCGCGCAGGGCCGGAATACGTGGGTCTTCGTCCTCCAGCTCAATCGCGTCACCGTCCGGGATGGCGAGCCAGCCGCCCTCCGACCGAATTTCGCGATACTGTTTCAGTTGTTTCTTGAGACGATTATATTGGGGGTGCTCAGGTTCGAGCTCAGAAAGGATGTCGTCGGCATCGCCCCGTGCGGCCTTGATCAGGCTTTTCTGCACGGTGGATTTGGAGGGCGCATCGGTCTTCGATTTTGCCGCTTCGCCATTATCGGACAATCCTCCGCTTACGGCAGAGGCCATACGGATCCAGGCTGCGGTCAGTTGCAGATCGGCTGTGGCGCGGATCTCGTCGCTGTCGCCCTTCAGGCGCTTGGCAGCGATCTTGTCGAGATTGGCCTTCGAGACGTCTGATGCGACGAGGCCATAAGAGAAGAGATCACTGCGCGCGCGCTTCAGGGAACGGATCCCTTTCTCGGTCCAGATCGGCTTGAAGACATTCTGGGCATAGGCGGCGCGCACTGTGGTCAGGACACCGGCTTCGGTCTCACTGCCCAGTTCGCGCTCCAGCCAGTCATTCAGGATCAGGGTCTGGATGGCAGAGGCTTTTTCCGCATCAAGTTCGCCGCCCATGGCCTCTTTCTCGCTCAGATCGGCAAGCAGGACAGGGTCGGCGGGCGCGGCATGTTGGGCGCAGGCGGGGATGGCGGTCAGCAGGCCAGCGGTGGCGAGGAGGGTTGATGCAAGAAGTCGGCGATGCGTACGCATAAATAATCTCCAAAAATACTCTTATTAGAGAAGAGCGCGGCCGCCGCATCAGGCTGGCCTGGCCGGTCGGGAAGACTGGCGGAACTCTTCGCGATGTTGCTGGATAAACCGGTCGCGCCCGCTCCGGTTCCGAAATACGGCCCTGAAAAGCATCAGAAAAAATATGGCACCATCTGCGCTCTTATGCGTTTGAGGGGGCATGCGTAATGGTTAAGATGCCGCGCGCCTGCTCAGACCAGACAAGAGGACCAGACCCATATTTTCCGAGTTCATGAAATTCATCTTCCTGCCCTGGATCATTGCAACGGCAGAGCCGCACCCGACCCAACCGGTCGGCAAGATTGAGACGGTTCCGACAGGTACCGGCGTCGAGATTACAGTAAACGGAACGCGCTCTGCGCTGCCCCTGATCTCCGTCTCCGCCATGCCAGGGGATCAGATAAGCCTGGCTATTCCAAAAGATGCGCACATTGAGATTTCGGACGGGAAATTGAACCGCAACGCGGAGGAAATTGACTGGACCGCGCCGAAGGCGCCGGGGCTGGCCGAGATGGTGGTTTCGCATCGCGGGGCCGAAACCCGCCTGAACCTGCTGGTGCTGACGCCCTTCGAGAATGGCGTGGATGATTCCCTGAATGGCTATCGCATCGGGATGTATGCGCGGCCGTTGCGGGATCTTCCGTCCTATGCCGTGCCCAAGGGGTTTATCGACCTGACGGCGATGCCGGAGGATCTGCATGTCTCGCCGAATTTCCAGCTCGGCCAGTTCCGCTGCAAGCAGCAGCCCGGACATGAGCCGACCTATTTGCTGATGCAGCCGGACATGCTGGTGAAGCTCGAAACCCTTCTTGCGGCCGCCAATGAGAAGGGATGGGAAGCGGACACTTTCTTCGTGATGAGTGGCTATCGCACGCCATTCTATAATGCGGCCATCGGCAATACGACGACTTCATCGCGCCATCTCTATGGGGACGCGGCCGACATCTATATTGACCAGGATCGGGACGGACAGATGGATGATCTTGATGGCAATGGCCGGATCGACAAGGAGGATGCCCGCGCGCTGGTCAGGCTGATCGACGAGCTTGCGGCAGAGCAGCCGGAAGGCTGGGTCGTTGGCGGCGCGTCGGCCTATGGATCAAATGCGGCGCATGGGCCGTTCGTGCATGTCGATACAAGAGGCTATTCGGCGCGCTGGTAGTCAGCCGCCCACGGTTTCAGCATTCCACATCTGCATGAAGGCGGGCGCCGGGGAGGGGGCGAACTCCGTCTCCGACAAGGCATCGAGCGCGCGCTGGCGATCGGCTTCGGTGAACGCGCCCGTGGTCAGGCAGAACTCGACCGGATTGTTGTTCGGGTCACGCGTATAGATCGAATGACACCAATTATGGTCGATCTCGAAGACGTCCAATCCGGCGGCGAGCCATTTCTGTTTCCAGCTTTCCAGTTCTTCCTTCGTATCCACCGAAAAGGAATAATGGTTCGTGGCCGGTGGAAGCTTGGCGGCGGCGTTGAGGTCATAGACATATTCCTCGCTGCCTTCGGTGTCGTGCAATTCCCAGAAGGCGATGAAGTGGCTGTCATTGCCATCCATGCGGTAGAAGAAATGCTTGCCCCAGCCGCCGCCCATGATCGGGGCGACTTCCACCTTGACCAGTTCAAAGCCCATGAGGCCTTCATAGAAGGCGTGCGTCGCTTTCATGTCTTTCGCGGCGAGCGCGAGGTGATGGTAGGCCATGTCAGTTTCCTCCTCTGTCGACCATCGACATTACATCCGTATCCGATCCATCCGGCGCGGCGATCTCGACCACGCGGTCATCCACATCATCATATTCCAGTTTCAGCGCGCGGCTCATGATGGCGTGCATCATATAGGTGCAGGTGATGTAGGTGAATTCGAGGATTTCCTCGTCTGATAATTCCGCTTTCAGGGCCTCGAAGACGCCATCGGGCACTCGGCCGCGTTGCAGGACCAGGCCGTCCGTATAGGCGAGCACGGCGCGTTCCAGCGGGCTGAAACAGTCTGCGACCTGCCAATGGGGGATGGCGGCGATCTGGTCTTCGGTCAGGCCGACATCGCGGCAGGCCTTGCAATGCTGCGAGAAGACGAATTGCGAGCCGACGGCAAAGCCGGCGCGGATCTGGCCCAGCTCGCGCAGTTTCGGATCGAGTTTGCGGTTCTTTGACCGATAGAACTGGAAGCCTTCGGTCGTGTGCTTGAAGGCATCCGGCACAATGTTGAAAACCGTCCACCAGTTTCCGGGCGTGCCGGTTTCGGTGCCGGGCTCGGCAATCGGGTCGCGGTCGGCAAACAACAGATCGAAAATCTGGTTGGCAAACGGATTGCCGGCTTCGCGGCCCGCCTGTTTCAGTCGTGGCATACGCGTATCCTCCCGGTCGGGAGTGTACCACCACGCGGAAAGAATGACAGGCATGACAAGGGGCCGTCACGCGAGGGAAACGGGCAGGCAGGGCAGGTTTTCAGGGGGAGTCAGCCCGAGCTTTCCCACGTTTCCAGCCCGGCGCTGATCTGCGCGGGCAGCAGCGTGGCCAGCGCGCCAAGCTCTGGCGAGAGTCGAAAGGCGGGCGTTGCTGCGCCGACCATTGGCTTGGGCTCGCCGTTTTTCTGCAGGCGTTTGAGGGTGCGGGCGAGGCGGAGGGCGTGAGCTTCGGGCGCGGCAATCACGCGCCGGAGCGCGGCGATGCGGGCCATCAGCTTGCGCGGGGAAACGGGTCCATAACTGGTACCGGAAATGTCCGGAAAGCCGCCGGGGCCTTCAAAGGCCTGGCGCGCGGGCAGCAGTTTCAGCCGTCTGGGCGAAAGGCGGGGGAAAATGGCCAGCTCGACGCCCTCGGGCAGGTCGGGCTCTGGTGCGGGATTGGCCGGGGCCGGGCGCGGCTGCGTGGGGGCCAGTTGCAGGCCAAGCGCCATCAGAAGAATCAGCCGACGGACAATTGTTTCAAGGATGCGGAGCCGGCCGGAAACGCGCTGCGCCAGGCCGCGCCCGATCCGCTTCGGCCCGAGATGCAGGTTCGCCAGCGCCGACGCATCCAGCACGGCCAGGGCGGCATGCTCCAACCCGCGTTTCAAAATGTCGGTCTGCGCATTCATGCGGGAAGTATGGGGGAAGGGGTTATCAGACGGATAGGGGATCCATTTGGTGGGTATCGCTTCGCTCAAC
>DHZF01000062.1:9134-22292 GCA_002414505.1 Hyphomonas sp. UBA5111
GTTGAGCGAAGCGATACCCACCACACCGACCTATCCAAACGCGCCGACCCCATTCTCTCGCCGATGCCATGTCGAATATGGCCACTGCTCCGGGGATGTCGCATGTCCGTGCTTGACCGGGTTGAAGTGGACGTAATCCACATGCGCGGTGAGGTCGGCCTCGTCCCGGATCATGTGTTCCCAATAGCGCCGTTGCCAGACCTTCCGTTCGCCCTTGCGCCCGGTGAACTTCACCGCGTCAGGCAGGCGGCGCGTGAAACCGCTTTTCAACAGGCGCAACCGCGCGGGATAGTTGGCGTCGCCCTCCGGCAGAGCCAGCACCAAGTGTAAATGGTCCGGCAGCACGACGGCCGCGAGCGTTTCGAAAGGCCACGCACGAGCCATGTCTCGCCAGCTTTCCCGTAGCGCGTAAATATGGCGGACGAGGAGATCGCTACGCCGGTCCTGCAGGTTCAGCGTGAAGAAATAGGTCGCTCCGGGGACGAAGACACGGCGATAGTCGGACATGGTGTCGACGATCAGGCAAACATGTTTGTGTTGCAAGGTTCGTTTGGCGGGTATCGCTTGGCTCAACCCGCCCTACAGATTGCGCCGCTGCCGTCGCCCGCATTCTCCGCTTGCCGTGGGGTCATTTAGGCGTCACAAACGATCCCCATGGATTGGGGTAAGCTGAAGTCTTTTCACGCGGCAGCGGAAGCGGGCAGCCTGACGTCTGCGGGCGAGCGGCTGGGCATTTCGCAGTCAGCAGTGTCGCGCCAGATCGCAGCGCTGGAAGAGGCGCTCGGCGTCTCCCTGTTCCAGCGCCATGCACGCGGCCTGGTCCTGACTGATAGCGGCCACACCCTGTTCCGTTCGACCATGGAAATGGCGACGGCCGCGCAATCGGCCAACACGCTGCTCAAGGACCAGCAGGAAACCCCGCAGGGCGAATTGATCGTCGCCGCGCCGGTGGCTTTCGGCTCGACCTGGCTCGTGCCGCGGCTTGGCGGGTTTGCGCGCAAGCATCCGGACATGAATCTGGATCTGCGCCTCGATGACAGCCGGGAATATGATCTGCTGAAGCTGGAGGCCGAATGTGCCATCCGGTTGTGGGCCGCCGACAAGGCCGACCTGATCCAGCGCAAGCTGGGCACGGTGGCAACCAATCTCTATGCCTCGCCGGAATATCTCAAGGCCTATGGCATGCCGCGCACGCCGCAGGACCTCGATAATCACCGGATCATTGCCTATGGCGATGAAAGCTCGCTGCTCGACGTGATGAGCTTTGCCTGCCGGGTAGGACGCGATGACAGCCCGCCGCGCCCGGCAGCGCTGAAGGTCAACAATGTGTTTGCCATGTTGCGCGCCGTCGATGCCGGGCTCGGGATCGCGGACGTGCCGGATTACATGGCCGGGACGATGCCACGCCTTGTGAAAGTGCTGCCCGAGACGGTCGGGCCGATCTTCGATCTCTATTTCATCTATCCGAGCGATCTGCGCCGCTCGAAGCGCGTGTCGGCCTTCCGAGACTTCATCACGGCTGAGACCGAAATCCTGCGCCGACCGGCTATGCGTCAGAATTAGTCAAAAATGCGACATCCATGCGTAAATGCATGAAAGCTCTGCTGTCTCGTTGGTTGTAATCAGCGTTGGAGAGGTTATCTACCACGCATGCCAAGGGCCTCGGGCATTAACCCAATCATTCCTCCGATTGGGCGTTTCCTCCCCCCTACGGGGCCCGATACTTTCAGCCCGGCGCGTTCAATCGCTGCCGGGCTTTTTTTTGCCTTGGAGTCAGGGCTCTGCTGGCCGCTTTTTTTCATTAACTGAATGCAAGATTGCCGCGCCTCATGGGGGCCGTCAAGCCCGCGAGACGCGGCAAGTGTTGTGCAGTGCAATATACAGGAAGCGCCGGCCCGAATGCGGCGCTGCCCGGATCAGAGATTGGCGCGCAGCATCCAGGCGGTTTTTTCCGCAATTGCGGCGCGCTGGGTCATCAGGTCGGCCGTTACGGCGTCGCTGTTATCCTCGGCAATTTTCAGCCCGGCCTTGGCGGCGCGGCTGACGGCTTCGTGGCCCTTGACAAGATTCTCGACCATCGTGTCGGCGTCCGGGATGCCATTGTCAGGCTTGATCGAGGCAGGCTCGACCATTTCCCCGGCAGAAGTGGGGGCGAAGTGGCCGAGGGCGCGAATGCGTTCGGCGATTTCGTCGAGGGCCATCCACAGCTCATTGTACTGGGTTTCGAACATGGTGTGCAGGCTGTTGAAGCGCGGGCCGGTCACGTTCCAGTGGTAGCCATGTGTCTTGGAATAGAGCGCATAGGTTTCCGCCAGCAGCACGCGCAGCGCGTCTGCGGAAGTGTTGCGGGCTTCATCGTTCAAACCGATATCAACGGGCATGGGGTAACTCCTTTTTCTCTCTTATCAAGGATGTAAGAGCCGTCTTTGTTCCATTCAAATCAATAGGTGGAACACCGGATATAGGGTTACTCTATAGCGGGTTTCTATGACAGGTTTGCACAGAAACGCTGGATCCGCTTGAGCGCTTCCTGCAGCGCCTCGGTTGAAGTGGCATAGGAGACCCGGAAGGCCGGGGACAGGCCGAACGCCTCGCCGAAGACGATGGCGACCTTTTCCTGTTCCAGCAATTCGGCGGCAAAATCCTTGTCGGTCTCGATCACCTTGCCGGAGCGGCTGGTCTTGCCAATCACGCCCGCGCAGGACGGATAGACATAGAAGGCGCCTTCCGGCGTCGGGCAGGTGAGGCCCTCGGCGGCGTTGAGACCGGCCACGACCATGTCGCGGCGCTTCTGATACGCGGCGCGGCGTTCGGGCAGGAAATCCTGTGTGCCGTTCAGCGCCTCGACGGCCGCCCACTGGCTGATCGAGCAGGGATTGGAGGTGGTCTGGCTGATCACCTTGCGCATGGCCGTGATCAGCTTTTCCGAGCCGCCGCCGGCATAGCCGATGCGCCAGCCGGTCATGGCATAGGCCTTGGAGACGCCGTTCACGGTGAGCGTGCGGTCATACAGGGCCGGCTCGACCTGGGCGATCGTGAAGTATTCGAAATCGTCATAGACGAGGTGTTCGTACATATCGTCGGTCATCACCCAGACCTGCGGATGGCGCAGCAGGACATCGGCAAGGCCGCGCAGTTCGTCTTTGGTATAGGCCGCACCGGTCGGGTTCGACGGCGAGTTGAGAAGCAGCCATTTGGTGTTTGGCGTGATCGCCGCTTCCAGCGCTTCGGGCGTCAGCTTGTAGTTCGCATTCGGGCCGCATTCGACCGGCACCGGCGTGCCGCTGGCGAGCAGGACCATGTCCGGATAGGACACCCAATAGGGGGCCGGGATGATGACTTCATCGCCGGGGTTCAGCGTGGCGAGGAAGGCATTGTAGATGACCGGCTTGCCCCCTGGCGCGATGTGGATCTGGCTGGGTGTGTAGGTCAGGTCGTTTTCGCGCTGGAATTTGGCGCAGATCGCTTCCTTAAGTTCCGGGATGCCGTCGGCGGGCGTGTACTTGGTCTTGCCATCACGGATGGCCTGGATGGCGGCCTCCTTGATATTGTCCGGCGTGTCGAAATCCGGCTCGCCTGCGCCGAGGCCAATCACGTCATGGCCGGCCCGTTTCAGCTCATTGGCCTTGGTGGTGACGGCAATGGTGGCGGACGGCTTTACGCGGTCCAGGGCATCGGAGAAGCGGAAGGTGTCGGACATGAGGTTTTCCCGTGAAATGTCACGCGCGGCGGCGTTTGCCCTCGCTTAAGCCTGAGGGCCCCGGCCTGCAAGGGGAGGGCGAGGGTAATTCT
This sequence comes from Hyphomonas sp. UBA5111, assembly GCA_002414505.1. Taxonomy (GTDB): domain Bacteria; phylum Pseudomonadota; class Alphaproteobacteria; order Caulobacterales; family Hyphomonadaceae; genus Hyphomonas. Next base: position 12,927 of record DHZF01000062.1, read on the forward strand.
GACGCATGGGCCCCGGCGGGCGGGCGCCAATTCTTACCCGTCCATTAAGCATGACGGGGAAAATCACCTGCCGGCATAGGCGGGATATTAGCCTCGTTTTGGCATGATGGCGTTTATTGAGAGCCAGTCGGAAGGCGTTCCCAGGACGGGATTGACGGACGGAGCCATGAGTAATTCATCAAGTATGGACCTGTTGAACCGGGTCCTGGACAAGATCGCTGAAGTGGCCAATGAGGCCTATTACGACTTCTCGCGTTGGGTGCATCGCCTGGACGACATGGAGAAGCTGTTCTTCATGGTCGTCTTCATTCTGATCCTGTTCATGCTGATCCTGGTGCGCGCCGGGCGCCGCAAGGTGAACCCTGCGCCGGGGCGATCTTTCGTCTCGTCGGTGGTGCTGGTGATGCTGTTCAGCTTCGCGGCAGGCTGGATGATGGATTCCCGCTTCGAGATGCAGGATGTTCTCAACTTCTTCTGAGGCTCGCATCTGCGGCCAAGCCAGACTATCTGTTGAGGTATGAACCCGACTGATTCCGGCGCGACCTCCCTTCGGGGCATTGACGTCATCAAGGACAATCTCAAACGGCTGCCTGCCAAGCCGGGCGTCTATCGCATGTTCGGCGAACATGACGACGTCCTGTATGTGGGCAAGGCGCGGGACCTGAAGGCGCGCGTTTCGAACTATGCCCGCCTTGGCGGCCATACCCAGCGGATCGCCCGCATGATCTCGATGACGCGGCGGATGGAATTCGTCGTCACCGAGACCGAGACCGAGGCCTTGCTGCTGGAAGCGAGCCTGATCAAGAGCCTGAAGCCGCGTTTCAACGTGTTGCTGCGCGACGACAAATCCTTTCCCTACATCCTGATCCGCCGCGACCATGAAGCGCCGCAGATCAAGAAGTATCGCGGCTCCAAAATGGACCAGGGCGACTATTTCGGCCCGTTCGCCAGCGCGGGCTCGGTGATGCGGACGCTCGACACATTGCAGAAGGCCTTCCTGCTGCGCACTTGTGAGGACAGTGTCTACAGCGTGCGGACCCGGCCCTGCATGCTGCACCAGATCAAGCGCTGCGCCGCGCCGTGCGTGGGCCTGATCTCGACCGAGGATTATCAGGCGCTTGCCGACCAGGCCGCCGACTTCTTGCGCGGGAAGGGGGCCGACCTCCAGAAGCGCCTCGCGGCCGACATGGAAGCGGCGGCAGAAGATATGGAGTTCGAACGGGCCGCGCGCCTGCGCGACCGGATCCGGGCGCTGGCCCATGTTCGGGCCAGCCAGGATGTGAACCCGGAAGACATCGAAGAGGCAGATGTGTTCGCCATCGAGATGGATGGCGGGGTCTCCTGTGTGCAGGTCTTCTTCATCCGGGCGGGNNCAGGATGTGAACCCGGAAGACATCGAAGAGGCAGATGTGTTCGCCATCGAGATGGATGGCGGGGTCTCCTGTGTGCAGGTCTTCTTCATCCGGGCGGGGCAGAACTGGGGCGCGACCGCGCACTATCCACGCCATGAGCGCGAGCAGACACCGGAAGAAGTGCTGTCGGCCTTCCTCGTGCAATTCTATGACAAGCGTCCGCCACCCAAGCTGATCCTCGTGAATCGGGTACCGGACCAGGCCGAACTGATTGCCGAGGCGCTGGAGCTGAAGGCGGGCCGCAAGGTCGAAGTGCGCCGGCCCGAACGCGGCAGCAAGAAAGACCTCGTCACGCAGGCCGCCCGCAATGCCGGCGAAGCCCTGTCGCGCAAGCTGGCCGAGACGGCGAGCCAGGCGCGCCTGCTGGCGGAAGTGGCGAAAGTGTTCGAGCTGGAGTCGCCGCCGGAACGGATCGAAATCTACGACAACTCCCATATCCAGGGATCGAACGCCGTAGGCGGAATGGTTGTCGCCGGACCGGAAGGCTTCATGAAGAATGCCTATCGCAAGTTCAACATCAAGGACACGAGTATCGAGCCGGGCGATGATTACGGCATGATGCGCGAAGTGATGCGCCGCCGCTTTTCCCGCGCCCTGAAGGAACGGGAAGAGGGCAATGGCGCGAACTGGCCGGACCTCGTGCTGATCGATGGCGGCCTTGGACAGCTGAACGCCGTGATCGAGGCCCTGGTAGGAATTGGTGTGACCCCGGAGGATGTGAATCTCGTCTCCATTGCCAAGGGTGTGGACCGGAATGCGGGACGGGAACAATTCTTCCGGCCGGGCCGGGCGCCCTTCAAGCTGCCGGAGACGGCGCCTGTGCTCTACTATCTTCAGCGTTTGCGGGACGAGGCCCACCGCTGGGCCATCGGCGCGCACCGGGCCAAGCGATCCGCCGCTATCAAGACGTCACCGCTCGACGAGATCGAAGGCGTCGGCCCCGCGCGCAAGAGGGCGCTGCTGCACCATTTCGGATCGGCCAAGGGCGTGTCCCGCGCAAAGGTCGCGGATCTGATGGATGTGGAGGGCGTCAATGAAGCGCTCGCCGAACGCATCTGGGGTCATTTCAATAGCGGCTAGGCGTGCCCCTGCTCGACCCGGGCGTTGAGGTTTTCGATATAGCTCTCCAGCAGATGGACGAGTTCGTCTTCCAGCACATCCGGATTGAGCTGGAGCTCCGGTTCGCCCGCCGCAGCGCGCAGGAGTTGCACGGCGGTGTGCGTCAGGATGAAGGCGGCCTCACGCCCATGCGGGAAATCGAAACTTTGCTGTCCACTGATCGATTCCAGAAAGGCGTAATGCTGGCGGCTCATCTCGTCGCTGCCGCCAGACCGGAACAGCGCATCGGACAGGATTAACCGTGTCTGGGGAGACCCTTTCGGGCCATACATGAGGGCACGGATGATCGCGCGAATGCCGGAGGTTTCAGGCGCTTCGAGCACCAGCGCCGTGATCATCTTCCGGACATCATCGCTCTGGCGTTTGCTGAGCGCATAGAGGATCGCCTCCCGATCGGAGAAGTATTGGTATAGCGTGCCGATACTGACGCCGGCACGGTCGGCAATGTGATTTGTGGTCAAGTCTGTGAGGCCATCCGATTCCAAAAGCTGAAACGTCGCTTCCAGTATGGCCTCCACCGTCGCCTGCGCGCGCGCCTGTCTTGGTTTTCTTCTTGTCTTTTCAGTCACTTGTGCGTTCCGATTTGCTTAACCATACGCATTTCCTGATGCGAGTGGAATATCTGAGCGTTGCTTACATTATAGGGCGACGACTGCCAAGAACACTACAGGAGGCGTCTGGATGAAACCTTCGCTCGCGCAGGTACACGAACGGATTGCACTTCAAAAGTCAGCCTTGCCGGAGATGTACGGCAATATCGATTTTTCTCAGTCGCCGGAACGCTACACAGAGTGTGTCGAGGACAGCTCGCTGCCGGAATCCCTGCGCCAGATGCCGCCGCCCCCTGCGGATATGGTCGGGCGGGTGAAGGCCTACACGATGCTGGGGGATGTGACCGCGGATGCCTATGCGGCGCTGATGGGGGAGTATGGCTTCAAGCGCCTCGTCCAGATGCTGACGACCGCTTGCGACAAAGGCCTGGACGCTGTGCCCGATGCGCCGCCGGAGCTGGTGGCGCTGATCGAGGAAATGGAAGCCAAGCCTGACTGGCTGGACATGGATCTTGTGCGCGAAGGTGCGCGCCTGAACCGGTTGCCGATGGCGATCACCTCTCCGTGGATGATCCGGGGCGCCTTTCTCGCGACCTTCCTGAACAAGTATACCGCGCTGCCAATGGCGATCACGGGGACGCTGGGCTATTCCACGTCTGCGCGCCGCGTGAACGAGACGGCGACCTTCTTCACCGTCACCACGCTGCCCGGCGCGCTGGAGCCGCGCGGCGAGGGCTTCAAGGCCGCCGCCATGGTGCGCCTGATGCATTCCATGGTCCGGTTCAACATCCTGCGCAAAATGAAGACCTGGGACGTTTCCGTGTACGGCATTCCGGTGCCTCAGGTGGATCAGATGCCGGCTGGCCTGATTGATGTGTTCCTGCTCGCCTATCAGATGCTGGGCGAAGGGCGGACCGAGTTCACGGCCGAGGAGCGGGCGCGTGTCGAGTTCAGCCGGTATCGGTGCTACTTGCTGGGCCTGCCGGAAGACCTGCTGATGGATACGCCGCAAGGCATCATCGACATCATGAATGCACGCAGCGCGTCCATCCGGGAAGGCTTTGATGATGAAACCTGCGGCACACTCGTGCGGGCAACACTGGAGGCGTACTTGCCGCCGGACCGGAAGCTCGGCCATCGCGTGTTCAATGCGCTGGAAAAGCGGCTCGCGCGGCTCGTTCTGGTGAAGCATTTCCTGGGCGGCGACAGCCAGATAGCGCGTGAGATCGGCGTCCCGGTCGGGCCGCTGGACTATGCCGTCGCGATGGTCCTGTTTCCCTATATTTCGGCGAAGATGGCGCTGTATCGCTTCGCCCTGTCCGTGCCCGGATTACGGGGTATGGCAGACCGCCGCCTGACCGCACGCATCCGCCGCCTGCTCAAGCGCTACGGCCATGCCGAGTTCACAACAGATGCTGAAGCTTATCGTCCTGCAGTTCCCGTGACTGCATGACGGTGGGAGGGGAGTTTGGTGCCCCCCGAGGGACCCGGGTGGGCGGGGGGCATCAAACGTTTTTTAATCCCCACTATCCATGGACAAGATGATCTGGGCATAGCCTTCCGACAGGCGTTTCATGTTCTCGACCGCCAGGCGCTCATTGGTGCCGTGAAAGCCGGACAGGTCTGCCGGGCTGAGCACGGACGGTGCAAAGCGGTAGACGCTGTCGGTGATCGCGCTGGCATAGCGCGCATCCGTGGCGCCCAGCACAAGGCCCGGCGCAACCGGTACGCCGCCCCCCTGGGCATCCGCCACGCTGGCAAGCACGGCATAGGCCTTGTTGTCGGTAGGCGAGACTGGCGACGCTTCGCTGCCGCTGATGCCGCCGTCGGACACGCTGACCTCAATCCCCTTGATGTCAGACGTGACGTCTTTCACATGCTTGATCACGTCCTCGACCGTGTTGTTCGGGTGCACACGGAAATTGACGGTCGCCATGGCGCGCTGGGCCAGCACGTTTTCCTTGGCAGACCCCGTCAGCATGGTGGGCGCGGTGGTCGTGCGGATCATGGCATTGCCAGCGGGGATGCCAGCCATCGCGGAATCCACACTGCCTTCGAATAGCCAGAGATTGGCAAAGGCCATTTTCTGCATGAAGGGCAGGTCGGGCGCGGAAACGCGGAAGAGGTCAGACACCGGAGGTTTGGAGAAGTCCGCCGGCATCTGATTCTCATCAAGCGCGACAATGGCGCGGGCGAGGCGCACGGCTGCGGAGTCGCGCGGCGGTGTCGAGGAATGTCCGCCTTCGGCCAGCGCCGTCAGGGTCAGCGTGAGATAGCCTTTCTCCGAGACACCGATATAGGCCATCGGCTTGCCGGTGAGCGGGGACGGGTCGATGATCGCAAAGCCTTCGTCGAGCGCCATGACCGGTTTGATTCCGCGGGCCTTGAGCAGGGCGATGCCAGCCTCTGCGCCATTGCCAAGCACTTCCTCATCATGGCCGAACATGAAGATGACGGTACGCTTTGGCTGGAAGCCATCTGCGGCGAGCGCGTCAGCCGCTTCCATCAAGGCGACAAGGCTGCCCTTGTCATCCAGCGCGCCGCGGCCATAGACATAGCCATCGACAATCTCGCCTGCGAAGGGCGCGCCGGTCCAGTCGTCCTCAGTGCCGATATTCACGGGCACCACATCCTGATGCGCCATCAGCAGCAGCGGGTCGAGCGAGGTATCAGAGCCTTCCCATGTGTAGAGCAGGGTCAGCGTGCCGGGCACCAGTTCGCGTGTCATGGCAGCATGCGCGGCCGGGTAGGTCGTCTCCAGCCAGTCATGCAGCTCCAGCCATGGGCCTTCCTGGCCGGGGCGGGGATCGCCGGAGGCGACGGTGATGGTACGGAACCGGATGGCTTCGCTGAGATGGCCTGCGGCGCTGTCTGCGGAGACGGCAGGGACGTCCGGCAACGCCACGCGTTCACCGGCCGAGGCACCGCCATAGGTGAACGTGCGGAACAGGATCATCCCTATCAACAGCACAATCAGGGCAATTGTGCCCAACAGGATTTTCTTCAGCATCGGTCCATTTCCTCCCGGCTCATCTTTTCTCCGGTGTCAGGCCCGACCGCCCCGACGTCAAGCGCTCAGGGGATAAAAAAATGACTTGGCCGTCACGTTTTTACCGGGCAGGCTGTGCATATGACTGACGCTCGTGGCCCGCGCCTGTCCCTACCGAGAGTACTCGCCTTTTCCTCGCTCAGCATACCGCTGGCGGGGGTCGGATTGCCTTTGGCGGTGTATCTTGCACCGCTCTACGCCAATGAAGTTGGCCTTGGACTGGAGCTTACCGGCTTCCTGTTCATGGTCCTGAGGTTCTGGGATGTTCTGACCGACCCGATCATGGGGTATGTGGTCGACCGCTATCGCAGCCCGTGGGGCCGGGTACGGCACTGGATCGTGCTCAGCGTCCCGCTGCTGGGGCTTGCCACCTATTTCGTCTATATGCCGGAACGGGGCGCCGGGCCGGGCTATTTCGTCGTCTGGATGCTGCTTTTCTATGTCGGTTTCACTCTGTTGCAGACGGCGCGGTCGGCCTGGGTGCCGGCAATTGCCGTAGACTACGATGACCGGTCCCGCTTCTTCACTTGGGCGGAAGTGACCAGCATTGTCTCCATGTTGGCGTTGCTCGCGGTGCCGGCGATCCTGGGCATGTCCGGGGTCGAGGTCGATCGGTTCGGACAGGTCGCTGTGATGGGCTGGGCCTTGCTGATCTCGCTGCCAATCGTTGCGTTTCTCTCCTGCGCCTTCGTGCCTGACAGACAGATGCGGGGCGACCGCGGCAATGCCATGAAATTCGATTTCAAGGCCATCGTGGCGGCGCTGAAAAACCGGTATCTTGGTTCGGTACTCCTGATGGAATTGCTGGTCGGGACGGCAATCGCGATTACCGCGTCGAACTACCTGTTCGTGGCGGAATATGCGTTCGGCCTGTCGGATTCGATGTCCAGCATTGTCCTGATGATCTTCTTTTCCACGGCGGTGGCCGCCCTGCCATTCTGGCTCAAATTCTCGGCCCGCACGGAGAAGCACACGGCGTTCCTGTGCGCGGTGCTCATGGGGATGTCGAGCTATGTGATCTATTATTTCGCAGCACGCAGCGGCGGCGGCTTCGGGCCACTCTTGATTGGCGCACTCGTCAATGGGGCAGCCTTCAGCGCGCCGGTGGTCATTGCGCGCTCCATGGCGGCGGATGTCGTGGAATACCAGGCCGCCAAGACGGGGGAGAATCGCGCCGGGATCTACTATTCCGTGCTGACCAGCGTCTACAAGGTGGGAAACAGTCTTGCTTTCGGGATCGGCTATTTTGTGCTGGGCCGGGTCGCAGGCTTCCGGCCGGGCGTGGAGAATTCTCCTGAAGCCATTCACGGCCTGATCATCGTGTTCTGCCTGTTGCCCATGATCCTCTATGGTCTCGCGGCAATTGTGGCGTCCCGCTATACGCTCACCCGGTCGATGCAGCTCGACATCAGCAAGAGCCTCGATCCGCGCGGACCCGAGATGCTGGACTAGCCCGGACTAGAAGCCGCCGCCTTCAGCAAGCCACGCAGCTTCCTCAATGGTCGTCTCCCGGCCAAGCGCCTTGTTGCGGTGTGGGAAGCGGCCGAAATCCTGAATCACTTTCAGGTGCTGTTCGGCATAGTCGAGCGTGCTCTTGGCAAACTCCTTGAATTCGGGGCGGGCGTCTTCGACCAGTTCGCGGAACAGGGCGACGCAGCGTGTCTGGTCTTCCAGCGATTCCGAATGTTCCAACGGCAGGCAGAAGAAGACGCGTTCGGTCTCACTGAGCGTCTTGTGCCCGTTCAGGGCCAGACCATCCTTGCACATACGAAGGGCAAGTGAGTCCTGGCGAAACGCGCGCGCCTCGCCGCGGAACAGGTTGCGGCTGAACTGGTCGAGCACGATGATCGCCGCAAGCCGTCCGCGCGAGCCATCATTGGCCCAGTCATCGGAAAAGGGGAGGTGAGAGGCATCTTCCAGCAGGCCGAGGAAACGGGTCCGGATTTCGGCATCGGTCTCATCCGACTTCCCGAACCAGAGTTTGTGTTTTTCCTGCAGCGAATCGGCCGAGTTGCGCGTGTCTCCGATCCAGTAATCGAGCACCTGCTCCGGCGTGGGCACTTTAGTCATTCAGCAGGCCTCCTGGCCACGATCATATAGTTTACCTTGGTGTCGCCAGAGAGCTTCCAGCTGTCCGCAAGCGGGTTGTAGGACACGCCTATGGCGGGCTCGGTGACGAGGCCTGCGGCGGTCAGTCCGGCATCTGCCTCGTCGGGGGTTACGAATTTCGACCAATCATGCGTGCCGCGCGGCAGCCAGCCCAGCACATATTCGGCGCCGATCACAGCGGTGGCCAGCGCCTTGGCCGTCCGGTTCAGCGTGGCAACGATCATCAGGCCGCCCGGCTTCACGAGCCCGCCCGTGTCTTTCAGGAATTGGTGCGGGTCGGCAACATGTTCGACGACTTCGAGGTTCAGCACGATGTCGAAGAGCGGCTCTGCGGCCTCGATGAGGCCTTCTGCCGTCCCGGCGCGATAGTCGATGTCGAGCCCTTGTTCACGGGCATGGGTCAGGGCGGTCTTGATGTTGGCTTCGGACGCATCGACGCCGGTCACCGAGGCGCCGAGCCGCGTCATGGGCTCGCAGACCAAGCCGCCGCCACAGCCAATGTCCAGCAGGCGCAGGCCCTCCAGCGGGCGCTTGGCGTCCGGCGCAATTCCGAAATGCTTCTCGGCCTGGTCGCGGATAAAGCGCAGGCGCACGGGATTGAATTTGTGGAGCGGGCGGAACTTGCCGCGGGGATTCCACCAATCAGCCGCCATCGCGGAAAACTTGGCGACCTCATCCGGATCGATGCTGGGCGTGGCGGGCGCGCCGGTGGAACCGTCAACTGTAACTGTCATAGCCAAAGAAACCTGTTTGATCCGGGCGTGAACACACCCTATGAGGGCGCATATAAGGGGAAATCCCTCGAAGACGACAGGATATGGGGCGAAATGGCGCGCACGGTTCTGAAATTTGGCGGCACATCCGTGGCCGACCTGGATCGCATTGCGAACGTGGCGGACATTGTAGCCGACCGCGCCGCAAAGGGCGAGCATATGGCTGTGGTCGTGTCGGCCATGTCGGGCGAGACCAACAAGCTGGTCGGCTATGCCGAAGGTGCGGCAGGCGATGGCCTGCCCCGCGAGCAATTCGACGACGAATATGACGTGGTGGTCGCTTCCGGCGAACAGGTGACGGCCGGCCTGCTGGCGCTGGCTTTGCGCCGCCGGGGCCTGAAGGCGCGGAGCTG
>DHZF01000062.1:22410-22623 GCA_002414505.1 Hyphomonas sp. UBA5111
GGCCTGAAGGCGCGGAGCTGGCTTGGCTGGCAGCTGCGCCTCAAGACCAATAAGAGCCACGGCCGCGCACGCATCATGGGCTTTGACGATTCCAAATTGCCGGACGCGATTGATGCGGGCGAGATTGCCGTGATCGCGGGCTTCCAGGGCGTGACGGATGACGAACGCGTCGCAACGCTCGGCCGGGGCGGCTCGGATACCAGCGCCGTGGCG
>DHZF01000140.1 GCA_002414505.1 Hyphomonas sp. UBA5111
ATTGATGGCCTGACCCAGCCGAAATTCATCTATGTCGAGGATGGGACGGACTATCAGCGCGCGCTGGATGGGCTGGATCTCGAAGGCCGCCTCGTCATTTATAGCGGCAACGCGCCGGAGCGTTGCGACGCGGTGCGTTTCGAACAATTCATGCGGTCGCCTATCTCGGCGGTGGATGAAGCCTATGCCCGTCTCACGCCGGACACGGTGGCAAAATACATGATGACATCCGGCTCTACCGGCGAGCCGAAGGCAGTCATCAATCTGCACGGCATGGTCGCGTCCAATGCCCGGATGATCCGTTCGATCTGGGATGAGGAGCGCCTCGATGAGTTGACGGGCGGCCCGCAGGTCATGTGCAATTTCCTGCCCTGGAGCCATACCTATGGCGCGCATTCGATCTTGCACAACATGCTCGACTGGGGCGGCACGCTCTACATCGACCAGGGCGCGCCAACGCCCGCGCGCCTGCCGGAAATGCTGCGAAACCTGAAAGAGGTTTCCACCACTCAGCACACGACCGTGCCGGCGGCATGGGCCGCGCTCGCGACCGAACTCGAACGCGACGATCAGCTGGCAGAGGTTTTCTTCAAGCGGCTCGTTTGCATGGCCTATGGCGGCGCATCGATGGGGCAGGATATCTATGAGCGCATTCAGGCCGTCGCCGTGCGCATCACGGGCGAACGGATTTCCCTGTCGGCCGGCTATGGCGCGACCGAGACCGCGCCGACAGCCTCGAACGTCCACTGGCCGAATGACCGGATGGGCCTGATCGGCCTGCCGCTGCCGGGCAACACGTTCAAGATGGTGCCGAATGCCGAAAAGATGGAGCTGCGGGTCAAGGGCGTGAACGTCACGCCGGGCTATTTCCGCAACGACGCCAAGACGGCCGAAGCCTTTGACGAGGAGGGCTTCTACAAGCTTGGCGATGCGGTGAAGTTCGTTGACCCCGGCAATCCTGAGCGCGGCCTCGCCTTTGACGGGCGCACCGCGGAGGAATTCAAGCTCGCCAATGGCACGTGGGTGTCGGCCGGCACTGTCCGGGTTCAGGCCGTGGCAGCCACTGGTGGCGCGCTGTCAGATGCTGTGGTCTGTGGCCTCAACAAGAATGATGTCCGTCTCCTCGGTTTCCTGAACGAGGCGTGGTGCCGCCGGCTGGTTGGGGAGGATCTGCCTCTGGACCAACTGGTCGCGCACCCAGCCATACATGAGAAAATTCGCGAAGGCCTCGCCCTGCACAACAAGGCGCATCCAAATGTGTCTGCGTGTGTCGCCCGTGTGCTGCTGCAAACCTATCCTCCGCTGGCGGACAATGGAGAGATTACCGAGAAGGGCTACATCAACCAGTCGCGCACACAGGATCTCCGAAAGGACCAGGTTGACACGCTGTTCGCGGAAACAGGCGAGACGCCTGCGAACTTGCTGATCCTGTAGCGCACGATACCGAACACGAACCAGAATCTCAAAGGGAACCCGGATGACAGACCAGCCAACCCAGTCCATGACCGGCGCCGAGGCGCTCGTATCCACGCTGGCCGATCATGGCGTGACGGCGTGCTTCGCCAATCCCGGAACATCGGAAATGCATCTTGTCACTGCGCTCGACCATGAGCCGCGCATCAAGTCGACGCTCTGCCTGTTCGAGGGCGTTGCGACAGGCGCGGCGGACGGCCATGCGCGCGTGACCGGGACGCCGGCCATGACGTTGCTGCACCTCGGTGCGGGCTATCTCAATGGCGGTGCAAACATTCACAATGCCCGCCGGGCCTGGACGCCTATGATCAATGTGATCGGGGACCATGCCGTGCCGCACCAGCGCTATGATGCGCCCCTGGCCTCTGACGTCATCGGCATGGCCGGTCCGAATTCGCGCTGGATCAAATCCGCCGACAAGGTCGGGCAAGCCGGCGATCTGGCTGCGCAGGCATGGGAGGCGAGCTTTGGGCCCGAACCCGGCCCGGTCTCCCTGATCCTTCCGGCCGATACCGCCTGGCTCGAAGGCGGAAAGCCCGGCGCAACGCGCGCCCGGCCATCCCTGCGCCAGCCTGATCCGATTGCTATTGATGTCGCCGCTGCCGCCGTCAAATCTGCCAGCAAACCGATCATCATCATCAACGGAACCGCGCTGACCGAAGCGGGCCTCGCACAGGCCGCGCGCGTGAAAGCCGCAGGCGTACGTGTGCTGACCGACACCTTCTTCCCGCGACAGGCGCGCGGGGCAGGCCGGTTCATTCCGGACCGGATGCAATACTTCGCGGAAGGCGCCATGTCGGACCTCGAAGGTTCAGACCTGATGCTGATTGCAGGCACGCAGGTGCCGGTGGCCTTCTTCGCCTATCCGGGCAAGCCGAGCGTGCTCGTGCCGGAAGGCTGCGTGCCGATGATGATGGGCGGACCGGACACCGACAGCGCCGCGATCCTTGAAGCGCTCGCCGATGCGCTCGGCGCCAAGGAAGCCGCCCCGATGGCTGAACTGGACCTGCCCGGCGCACCGACGGGTGGCCTCAACGCGGCGACCATTGGTGCATCCATTGCCCGCCACATGCCGGAAGGCAGTTTCGTCTCGGATGATGGCGTCTCCAATGGCCTGCCAAGCTTCCTGATGACCCAGCGCGCCCGGCCGCATGACTGGATGATGCTCACGGGCGGCGCGATCGGGCAGGGCATGCCGCTGGCCCTTGGTGCCTCGCTCGCTGCACCGGACCGCAAGACGCTCTGCATCACCGGCGACGGTGCGGGCATGTATACAAACCAGGCGCTCTGGAGCATGGCGCGTGAAGGCGCGAACGTGGTCAATGTGGTCTTCGTGAACCATTCCTACCGTATCCTGAATATCGAGCTGGCGCGTACGGGCGCCGGCAATCCGGGGCCAGCCGCGCAGGAGCTGCTCGGCCTCGGCCATCCGGAAATCGATTGGGTCAAGCTGTCAGAGGCGCAAGGCGTCCCCGCGGCGAATGCGACGACGGCGGAAGAGTTTGATGCCGCACTGGAGCGCGCCTTCGCCGCCGACGGGCCTCAGCTCATCGCGGCGCATGTCCCGGCGCGATAGGCGCTATTCCCGCCCGCGGTCGAGATCTTCCTCAATCTCGATATCAACCGGCTCCCCGCTGAGGCGGTGACGGTAGACCTGCGTGTTCTCAAGGACGCGCTGGACATAGTTGCGGGTTTCCGAGAACGGAATGAATTCCACCCAGTCGATCGGGTCGACCTGTCCCGTGCGCGGATCGCCATAATCCTGGATCCACTGGCGCGGACGGCTCGGGCCCGCATTATAGGCGGCGGCCGTCATGATGTAGCTGCCATTGAAACGCGACAGCAGCGTGTCGAGATGCTGGCCGCCTAGGGTCATGTTGTAGCCCGGATCATCCGTCAGCCACGATGTGCGGTATGGCAGGCCGCGCAGCCGCGCTTCGTTGCGAGCAGTGGCCGGCATGAACTGCATCAGGCCGCGCGCGCCGACATGGCTGATCGCGTTCGGGTTCATTTCGCTTTCCTGCCGTGACAGGGCCAGCATCAATGGGCGCTCCACCTGCGGCTCACGCAGCAGCGGATAGGCGACCACCGGGTAGGCGGCATCGGTAGAGACAATACCCTTGGCGAGTCCGGCTTTCGCGCCGCGCACACCGACATCCGGTACCTGGTATTCCGCCGCAATGCGGGCGAGCAACAGATATTCGGACTCGGTCTCCAGCAGATCGTCGAGGTGATAGGCAAATTCGCGGAACAGGCGTTCTTCGCCGCTTTCGCCAAGCAGGCGGAGGGCCTGGACCATTGGCTTGGCTTCAAACGTTTCGATCTGTTCGGCTGTCGGTTCGGTCGTTTTCGGGAAGGCGAGTTTCTTGTCGTCCAGCCGCTCAGCGGCGAGCTGTCCATAATAGGTGAATTTGTGCTCGGCGGCGGCCGAGTAATCGGTGCGTGCTGCATCCGGCTGGCCCAGCGCATCGCGGGCGCGACCGGCCCAGTATTTGCCGCGGGCAAGGCTGATCGGCGTGGAGACGCCATCGGCCATCGTCTCGAAATGTTGCAGGCTGCGGTCCGCATCATTCTTCAGGCGCAGCGCAATCCAGCCGGAGACCCATTCGGCTTCGGCAAAGTCACTGCCCCCATCCATGCCGTGCGGCGCGGCCAGCTGATAGGCGCGCGCCCAGTTGCCATCTTTCAGATCCGTGCGGATCGCGATGTTGCGCTCGTCCCAGAGACGGGACCGGCCGGCTTCCGGAATCTTGCTGCCATCGATATCGGTGAGCAGAGGGGTCGCCACATCCTGATTGCGGAGCTTCTGGCGACGCCACTTGGCGCGCTCATAGAGCAGGCCGGGATTGTCCTGCAGATGGCTCGGCACCGCATCGACCAGTGCGTCGACATTGCGCGACCGCGCGGCGAGCGCGATGCGGGCGTCAACCAGTTTGCGATAATCGGCGGTCAGTAGGTATTTCAGTTTCGAGGCGGCGGTGCGCTGGTTGGTCCAGAGCAGGAATTCGACACGGGCCCGGTGATCGTCCTGCGTCAGCTGCTTGCCATAGGTGGAAAGCACCTGCTGCTCGACCTCGCGCTCAAGGGAATTGTTGTGCCAGGCGTCGCGAACAGCTTCCAGCGCCTTGCCCGGTTCGCCAATCGCGCGCCAGCTGTCGGCCAGCGCGATCTTGCCGGCGCCTGTGATTGGGCCGGAGTCGGTCAGCCAGTCGATGCGCTCCTTGTGACTGAAGGAGGAGTCTCCGATGATTTCCTCGGCGCGTCGGCGCATGGATGTCCGCTTCGGCCAGTCTTCCAGCTTGTCCAGCGCATAGGAAACTTCTGAGAAATTCATGCCCGGAACGCCGCGGCTGGCGCGAATCCACATGATCAGGTTGCGCACATCGGCATCAGATGCCTGCGTCTGCAAATGCGCCACTGTGGGCCAGTCATAGCGGTCGGCTGCGCGCAGGGCCTTGTGCAGGATCTCCGCATTCCGGGAATCTGTCACGGAGGACACGTAAGGGCGCGCGGGCTTCAGGCTCGGCGCCTCCGGCATACCGGTGGCTGCAGCGGCCTGGGACAGGACGGCAAGGGAAGCAAGAACGGCAAGGGGTCGCATCATGAAACGGTTCACCAGAGTTTATTTCTTGGCCAAAGCGTGAGAAGGCATTGACGATTCATACTCGATCAAACCAAACAACACCTGAATCGCGGCAAATTTACGATGTTCCATGGCTCAATCCCAGC
>DHZF01000103.1:0-979 GCA_002414505.1 Hyphomonas sp. UBA5111
ATCGAGGACCGACAACGAGTGCATGCACAGTGTCTCGGTAGTCTGATTCGAAACACCAGAGAAGGTGTGATCGTCCGCGATCACACCTTCTTTTTGTGAGCGCCCCTCCAGATTTCGCGTCTCAGGCGAGCCAGTACGCAGCCGCACCCGCAACTTCCCCCACCCTTCACGCGTAGCTTTCCCGAACCCAACCCAATACCCAACCGCCCATGAAAGGCCCCTTCCCCATGCTCGCCATGATCGAACCCGTCTTCGGCCTGATCGGCGCATGGGGCCTGTTTGCCGCCATTGCACCGAAGCTGCGCACCGAAATCTGGTGGATGCGGGTGTGGGTCTATGGCCGGCTGCAGACCTGCCTTATCCTGGCGGCCGCCGCAGCAATCTATATGGCGCTCTACCCGGTCGGCGAAATCGGCAATGCCAGCCTGCTCATGGCCTATGCCGTCGCCTTCCTGATCTGTGCGGCAGATATCCTGCCCTACCTGCCCGGCCGGAAGCGCGAATTGCGCCGCGCCAAGTCGGGCGCGCCCGGTACGCCGCTGTCCATCCTGCTGCTCAACGTGCTGCAGGAGAATCAGGATCATACCGCCGTGCTCGCCCGAATTCGCGACAGCAATGCCGACATTCTCTTCCTGTCTGAAACCAATGCCCGCTGGCGCGAAGCGCTGTCGGATATCGAAGGCGAGTATCCCCACACCTATCTTCTGGACAAGGAGGACCATAATGGCCTTCTTTTCTATTCGCGCTATCCGGTAAAGGAAGTGCAGGAACGGTATTTCTGTCAGGAGCATGTCCCCTCCCTCACCATAGATGTGGAGATGGATGGCCGCGAGGTGCGCCTCTATTGCATCCATCCCCGCCCGCCCCGTCCCCGCGACGCCACCCAACATCTGGATGATGAGTTGATGATTGTCGCCGATGAGCTGCGCGAACAGGACCGCCCTTCCCTCGTGATAGGCGATTTCAACGAAGTCGGCTG
>DHZF01000103.1:1080-1603 GCA_002414505.1 Hyphomonas sp. UBA5111
GATTTCAACGAAGTCGGCTGGTCATGGATGGTCCGGGAATTCAAGCAGCATGCGGGCCTCTGCGACCCGAAACGTGGGCGCGGCCTTTATAATTCCTACGGCGCGAAGAACCCCTTCCTCGCCTGGCCGCTGGACCATGCCTTTGTCACCCGGGAGTTTGACCTCGTCACCATCCGTCGCCTACGTCCGTGCGGCTCGGACCACTATCCCATGCTCTACGGTTTTCAGCTTCGTCCGGCTTGATTGGCACGGCCCTGATTACTGTGTAATCTCTGGTTAACCATCAAGCCGAGGGGACGGAGATGCGGCCAGTAAAACTCACCATAAGCATACTCGTCCTGGCGGCAGCCCTGACGGGCTGCGAGACGCGGGAGCCCGCCCGACGCGCACCCTCATCGGTCGAAGTCGTCATCCCCGATCCAGAACCTCAGGCGCAGCAGGAAATGCCCGCCGCGGCGCCCGACCGTTCTGAGCCGAAGCCGACCCGGCCCGGAACCGCGCCGCCACCTCCGCCACCTCCGCC
>DHZF01000103.1:1722-1988 GCA_002414505.1 Hyphomonas sp. UBA5111
CCTCCGCCACCGGCGATGGTCGAGGACGAACCTTACGGGTCAACAGGATTTGGCGGCCAAGCGAATACCGGATCCGAATGGGGCTATTCCGAAGAGGAATATGCCTACGAGAATGAAGCCGCCGCATCGGCTGACGACATCGAAGACATGCGCGAATTCTATGCCGATGACCCCGCCATGCTGGAGCTGCTTGCGGCGCTGGAAGAAGGAGACTTCTCCGGGCTCGAAGCGACGGCTGCGGGCCCGGGCTATTCCGAAACCTGCCA
>DHZF01000103.1:2066-3514 GCA_002414505.1 Hyphomonas sp. UBA5111
CCGGGCTATTCCGAAACCTGCCAGGCAGAGATTTCTGCACCCCGCACATTATTGGTCACATGCGCAAATCTGGATGCCGAGACCTACTCCCAAGCGACCCACCGTATCGACGGCGATCTCGTTGCCACCCTTGATGCGCTCGCCATTGAACTTGCCGGGGAGGGCTATGAAGTCGGCTATGTCGACAAGCCACTCTGCTTCTGGAGCGAGACAGTTGAAATCGAAGGCGCTCAACTCATCCGCCATTGTCCCGACTGGGACTATCGTTATTCCGAACTTGCCGCCGAAGCCGCCTCCAATTTCGACAGCGGTCGCATCGCGCACCATGCGCCGGAACAAATGGTACTCGGCCAACCCTATTTCCTCGAAGTGGCCATCCAACCTATCCAGCGCGACACAAGTGAGGCCGAAGTCGACGAGTCCCTGCGCGGCATCATGGGTACTGGCCTCGCGCCCGGCAGTGCGGAGAGCGCCATGTCGCTTACCTTTGACACGGTCCGCGCCAGTCAGGTGATGACCGCTACCGCCAAGGGGGATGGTTATGACCTGGTCGCGACAACGCCGTCCGAGCAGCCTGTCCTGCCGGGCTCACCGACCCTCTGGCAATGGCAGGTCACGCCGCGCCAGGTCGGCACACCGAACCTGACCTTCACCGTGTCGGAAACGGTTGAAGTGAACGGCGAACGCTTTGAGCGCGCCGTGAAAACCATTCCGATGTCGATCCGGGTCACGCCGCTGGAAGATTTGCTCGCAGATCCGGGGCCGGCTGCAAACGATACGGTGAGCGCCAATCGCGCCCCGACACCCGAGAGCGACATGGCGTCCACATTTGCCAGCACAAACACGCTGATGACGCCCACGGACACGGCATCCATGTCTTCGGTGATGAGCCCAGCCAACATGGCCAACGCCGCAACCGGCCTCTTACCCGACACCGAGATCGCCGGTTGCGCCTGGATCACCGGCCCGAACCCGGATCGTCAGGCGATGGTGCTCAGCAACCTCGCCTATTCGCCGCCCGTCAGCCGTCTGTCCGTCACACATGAGGATGGCAACCGGATTACGGCTGCCCTGACTGACGTCGGCTTCTCGGTCCTGCACTGCGAGGATCTTGGCCAACGCCAGACCGTGCGCGCCCTCAGCCTGCTCGGCCGCATGGCCAAGGCCCGCAAGGATGCCGGCGCCTATCCAGTGACCTTCTTCTACTATTCCGGTCATGGCGTGAATGTGGACGGCACCAATTTCATCCTGCCGACCGACATTCCCGGCGCGTCGCCGGACACTATCCGGGATTTCGGCGTCAGCTTCGAACAGATCTTCAACCGCGTCTCATCCACCGTCGCGCCGACTTCTTTCATTGTGTTCGATGCCTGCCGGACCGTGATGGACGATCAGAGCCGCGGCCTGATGCGGGCCTATAGCCCCGTCGGCTGGGCGTCCGGCGTGTT
>DHZF01000103.1:3720-3885 GCA_002414505.1 Hyphomonas sp. UBA5111
CCGGCCAATGTCGTGTTCAAGCGCGTGCAGGATGCGGTGGCCGCACGCACGGGCCAGAAACAGCGCCCTGTTTACACGGACGGCACGACGGGCGGCGACTTCTATTTCGTGCAGGCGGGCAACTGAGACACGCCCTGAAACAAAAAAGAAACCGCCGAAACAGGG
>DHZF01000053.1:0-296 GCA_002414505.1 Hyphomonas sp. UBA5111
CCGCCCGGCACATAGACGCCGACACTTTCCAGCGCGGTCCACCGCCAGCCGAGCTCGATGCCGGCAGAATCGGTGAAGCTGTGATCTTCGGGGCGTTGCGCCGCGTGATAGGCGGCGATCCGGTCATGCGCGAAGTCGATTGCTTCGCGGAGGTCGGCCGGGCACTGCGCTGCAAGGCTGTGAAGGTTCACATTGTCAGATGTGAGCGTCGAGGGGTCCAGCTGCAGGCCATCGAACCTGGCAGTATATTCGGCCACGGCCTCACCGCCGCGCGCCTGCACATCCTTCAGGATGCC
>DHZF01000053.1:377-3758 GCA_002414505.1 Hyphomonas sp. UBA5111
GCCTGCACATCCTTCAGGATGCCCGCCACGATGGTGGCAACATCATCCCCCGTCCCGCGCTCCTGCTCCAGGAACTGCGCGAACTCGCCATGAAATGCGTCATTGGAGGCGAAAAACCTGCGGACCATGTCTATCTCCGGCGCCGCTCGTGGCTCGGAAGGCGGCGCGTCGGCCACACATAGTCGCTGTCCAGCAGAGTTGCATCCAGAACTTCGACGTCGAGGACGATTTCCCCATCGCCGGCGAAGAGGAGCGTGATCTTGCCGCCTGGCGGTTCATCGGCGGGGGTGAAGCTTACCTGCAACAGCGACAGGATCATTTCCAGATCCGTCTTGGTGACCGCGCGGGTCTTCACGTTCAGCACGCCGTCAAACGCCAACAGGGCGCGCACACGCTCGCCATCCCCCCGTTTCGCGCCAGCTTCCCAGCGGAACCGGTTGATTTCCAGTGCAAAACGGTTGCGGCGGGCCTCATATTTGAGATTGCCCGCTTTCACCACACTGTCCTGAATGGCGGCCGAAATGACTTCCAAATCCTCTGCCGTTTCAGCGAGGAGGCGGAGTGGGTTTGTATCAGCCATCAGTGCCCCTTGAGCAATTCCTAGTCTTCGTCCTCGGACCGGCGTTCTATGCTGGCCCCACAGGCGTTAAGCTTCTCTTCCAACCGCTCAAATCCGCGATCCAGATGATAGATACGGTTCACCACAGTCTCCCCCTCTGCGGCAAGCCCCGCAATCACGAGCGAGACGGATGCGCGCAGATCGGTCGCCATTACAGGCGCGCCGGTCAGGTGTGGCACGCCCTTCACGACAGCCTCCTGCCCCCGCACCGTGATGTCGGCGCCGAGACGCGACAATTCCGGCGCGTGCATGAAGCGGTTCTCGAAAATTGTCTCGCGGATGATGCTGGTGCCGTCGGCAAGGCTCATCAGGGCCATGAACTGGGCCTGCAGATCTGTCGGGAAGCCGGGATGCGGCTGGGTCGAGACGCTGACCGATTTCAGGCGTGAACCATTGCGCACAATGCGCATCGTGCCGGCGGCCTCGTCGGACTCCACGGTGACACCCGCCTCTTTCAGCTTGCCGATCAGCGCGCCGAGCGCCGCCACAGGCGCGCCCTCCAGCGTCACATCCCCGCCAGCCGCCGCCGCGGCCATGGCATAGGTGCCGGCTTCGATCCGGTCGGGCATCACGGAATGGCTCGTCCCGCCCAATTGCTCGACGCCCTCGATACGGATCTTGGACGTGCCGGCGCCAGTGATCTTCGCGCCCATGGAGTTCAGGCAGACCGCGAGATCTTCGATCTCGGGCTCGCGCGCAGCATTCTCCAGAACGGTTTCGCCCTTGGCCAGTGTCGCCGTCAGCATGGCATGTTCGGTCGCGCCAACACTCGGCATGGCGAAATTGATGTGGGCGCCTTTCAGGCCGTGAATGGCGGCGGCCTTCACATAGCCCTGCTCCACGCGGAGGTCTGCGCCCATAGCTTCGAGCGCTTGCAGGTGCAGATCGACCGGCCGTGCGCCGATCGCGCATCCGCCGGGCAGAGACACGGTCGCATGGCCAGACCGAGCGATCAGCGGGCCGAGCACATTGAAGCTCGCCCGCATTTTCCGAACCTGGTCATAGGGCGCAATCGTGCTTTTCAGCTCCGCCGCATTGAGACGGCAGGTCGATCCGCCCTTCGGCCAGTAGACTTCGACGCCCAGCGTTTCCAGCAACTGCGCAAGGAAGCGCGTGTCCGCCAGATTCGGCATATTGGTGAGCTTGATCGGCTGGTCAGTCAGCAGGCATGCGACCATGAGCTTCAGGGCGGAGTTCTTCGCGCCTGAGACCGGAATGCGGCCGTTCAGGTGAGCGCCGCCCTTGATGTGCAATTTATCCATGGATTGCCCTTATACAGCGCTTCGCGGCTTTGAAAGGGCCGGAATGTGGCCCGGCTGCACAGATCTTATCCAAATCTTACAGGCAGTTGCTTCAGGCCGCGTAGGCCAGCCCGCGGAATCCACTTCAGGCTGGCGGGATCTGTTGCAAAGGAAAGCCCCGGATAGCGGTCGAACAGGCTGTCCAGAGCGGCTTGTGCCTCGGCGCGGGCAAGATGCAGCCCGAGGCAGATATGCGGCCCGCCGCCCCAGCCGAGATGACGATTTGGCCTGCGCTTCAAGTCCAGCTTCTGTGCATCCTCAAAAACGCGCTTATCAATATTGGCCGCCGCCAGCAGGCCGACGAGGCGCTGGCCTCGCTTCAATGACAGACCGTGAAATTCCATATCCTGACGGGCATGTCTCGGCTTGGTCATCTGGACCGGCGCGCAGTAACGGAGCAATTCGTCCACAGCGACGCCGCGCGCGTCTGAATCCATCGCCCGGTACTGGTCTGCTGCGCCCGATTCCCTCAGCAGCGTGTAAACGGCCGTCGAAATCAGATGCTTGGTCGTCTCATGCCCGGCTACGAACAGGACGAACACCATAGCGAAAAGTTCGTCATTGCTCATCCGGCCCCCATCGGCTTCCGCGTGGACGAGGTCGGTAACCAGTCCTGGCCCCGGTTCCTTGCGGACACGCTCGAACTCTTCCGACAGCGCCTTCCGAACCGAGCCGAGCTTCATCACCGCCCGCAATACGTTAAAGATATTCCCCGTCGCCGTCAGGCCGTGAAGTACGGCATCGAGTCGCTCCCTGACCTCCGGCGAGAAACCCAAAAGATCGTAGATCACCAACAAGGGCAATTGACGGCACAATCCCTCCACGAGGTCCGTCTCGCCTGCTTCGACCATCTCGCTCACGAGCCGGTCGCAAGTGTGACGTATGCGCGGCTTGAGCTCGTCGATCGAAACACGCCGGAAGGGTTGGTCAACCAAGCGTCGCAAGCGAAGGTGATCCGGATCATCCAGCGACAACAAATTGTTGGACAAGACCTTCAGGGATTCAGGCAGGAATTTCAGACCGAAGGGGGAATTATACCCTGCATTGCGGGCGTCCACCGCAAAGCGCTCCGAATCCTTCAGGAATTCGAGACATTCGGCATGCCCCAGCACAAGCGTGCACCTGCCAAGGAAAGGCAATCTTTGATCTGCGAACAGGCGCTCATCCAGCGCCGCTGTGAGGAAGCCATGCGGCGCGTGTAGATAGGCCTGCGAGTTCAGCGGCAGGCTCACTTCTTCTCCGCAGCCGGTTTCGTGGGAGGTGCCATCGCCTTGCGGGTGGCGGCTTTCCGGCGCCGCAGATTCGCCCTCAGGGCCTCGGCCATACGGGCCGCTTTTTCATTGCTGGACTTCTTGTCTGTCATGAGAGGTGCTTTTCGCGGCTAAACGGTCTTTTCATGTCTGTCTGCATAAGCTAAAGCCCGCTTTCCATTCCTGCAATGCCGCGGTAGCTCAGTGGTAG
>DHZF01000144.1:0-3733 GCA_002414505.1 Hyphomonas sp. UBA5111
CGGCCGGTCCGGTTCCCACCTATGAGAGTTCCCTTCGGGTAGTCTCGCCTGGGCGCGCGCAGCCCTTCGTGGCGGCGCAGGACCTCTCGGCATGGGGGCCGTTTTCCGTATCGGCTGGGGCATCTGAGATCGCAACCGAATTGGTTCAGGCGCTCACCGGACGAGGGGCTCAGGCGGACCTTCTGGACGAAAGCGTTCAGGGTGTTCAAACGGTGATCGTAACCGAAGGCCTTTCGCATTTGCCGGTAACGGAACGACACTGGCAGGTTCTAGACCTTTGCAAGCGGCTATATGCGAGCGGTGCCCGGATTGTGATTCTGGAGCATGCGGGCGCTGGCGACTTTGCGCAGATGTCCGGTCTGAAAGGCCTCTCGCGCACACTTCGTCAGGAATGGCCTGATCGGTCGATTATAACGTGGTCACTTCCTGCTGGCGCGTCGCTGAACGCACAGGCTGAACTGGTACTTGGCGCGATCGCCTCCAATGCTCCCGAGGCAGATCTCGATGCGGCGGGTGCTTCGGTGATGGAGATTGGCGCCGCACCTGGGCTGGTGCAGGTAGCTCCAACAGATACGAATGTCTGGTTTGTGCCGGGCGGTGCGCGCGGTGTGACCGCAGCCTGCGTATCCGAACTGGCGCGTCGGCAAGCGGGGGCGACCTTTGTTCTTGCGGGCCGGTCTGGCATCACGCCTTGGCCAGAAGGACTACAACCAACGACTGACATGAAGCTTCTCCGCGGGGCGCTGATCTCCGCAGCCAAGGCGCGCGGTGAAAAGCCTACCTTGCCGGACATTGATCGCCAGGCGCGCGCGCTGCTGGCAGGGCAGGAAATTCGTCACACGCTGGACGCCATCGCGGCGGCCGGGGCGCGGGCTGTCTACCTTCAGGTAGACATGTCGGACCGGGACAGCATTGTCGCTACCGTCCAGAAGATTACGGCTGAATACGGATCGATTACCGGCCTCGTGCATGGGGCAGGGGTGCTGGCGGACGGACTGGCTCTGAAGAAGACGCGAGGCGATGTGGAATATGTCTTCGGGCCGAAGGTTGAGGGCCTGGCAAACCTGCTCGCCGCTATCGACCTGTCGCAGCTGCGCCATGTCGGCCTGTTCTCATCGGCGTCGGCGGTCTTCGGCAATACGGGCCAGAGCGACTATGCGATGGCCAATGCATGGCTCAGTGCCGTCGCGCGAAAGCTCGCAGCGCAACTGCCCGCCGCGACCGTCAAGAGTTTCTGCTGGGGCCCGTGGGATGGCGGCATGGTTGACGCCACATTGGCGGGACATTTCGCAACACGCGGCATTTCGTTGATTGGCCTTCAGGATGGTGCACGCATCTTTGCCGACCAAATTCTTCAGGGAGACAAGCAGGACATCGAACTATTGATCGGGGATGAGTGGGCAGGATGACAAGCGATTGCCGATTTGAGCCGATTGCTATTGTCGGCCAGGGCTGCGTGCTGCCGGGGGCCATGAGCCCGGCGGAACTTGGCGATCTCGTCTTTGACAAGCGCGTGGTCTATGGCCCGGTGCCTTCTGAGCGGCTTGGGCTTTCGGAAGCAGACGCAGCCTCTCGAAACTATGTATCCGGTACGGTTCAGGGATTCGAACATCTTTTCGACGAAGCGCGTATCCCGGAAGAGTGGCGCGCGGCTGCCAAGGGCGACCCCGTTTGCGCCTGGTCCCTGCATGCGGCGATAGAAGCGTGGACCGATGCGCGCAAGCCCAAGGTCCGCAAGGGCCGGTCTGGCGTCTTCGTCGCGAACCTCTCCTATCCAAGCGCTGGGCATGCGGACTATGCCGCTCGTCATTGGGCAGGGCAGGGTTCTGCTGACCCGCTCGCACCTTTCAATTCTTCTCTGCCGCCGTATTTGATCGCTCAGGCGCTCGGCCTGTCCGGGCCAGCCTTCTCGCTTGATGCGGCGTGTGCCTCTTCGCTCTATGCGCTGGAGATCGCCTGTCGACGCCTTCAATCGCAGGTCATTGATTGCGCCGTCGTTGTCGGCGTCAACGCGGCCGACAATCTGATCCTCCACATTGGGTTCGACGCACTGAAGGCGCTGAGCCCGACCGGCCAGTCACGACCCTTTGTCAAGGGCGCAGACGGGCTCGTTCCCTCCGAAGGCGCCGTCTCGGTTGTCCTGAAACGCCTGTCCGATGTGAAGAAGAAGGATGTCGTCCACGGCATTATCCGGGGCATCGGCCTCTCGAATGATGGTCGGCGCAAGGGTTTGCTCGCCCCGTCCGGGGAGGGCCAGACCGAAGCCATGACGCGCGCATACACAATGGCGGGCGTGGATCCGAAGAGCGTGTCCTATCTGGAATGCCACGCGACCGGCACGCCGACTGGTGACGGTGTCGAGGTGCAGGCATCGGCGGACATGTTCGCAGACAATGAAAATCTCGCCATCGGGTCCCTGAAAGCCAATACCGGGCATCTTATCACGGCGGCGGGCCTTGCCAGCCTGCTCAAGCTGACTGAAGCGTTCAAGCGCGAAACCCTGCCGCCTACACCGATCAGAGGCGATCTGATTGAAGTCGCCAGTCGGAACGGACTGAAGGTTCTGGACGAGGCCGCGCCGTGGGAGCCGCGTGACGGGCTCCGCCGCGCAGCTATCAGCAATTTCGGTTTCGGCGGCAACAATGCGCATCTGGTCCTCGATCAGTATGATCCGGGATCGGACGCTGTGGAAACCCAGATCAACCGAGTGTCGGAACAGAACATTGTGATCTGCGGAACAGGCCTGCTTGCTGGTTCCGACAGGGGCGCAGATGCTGTCACGCGTCGCATCATGAATCAGCCGCTGAAACCTGCGGCGCCGTGCCGGAAGGTGGGTGCGGATCCGAAGACCGCGCGGACGCCGCCTACGGATTTGCTTGAAGCGGAACCTCAGCAACTCGCCATCGTCGATGTGGTGGAAGAAGCGCTGCAATCGGTCGCGCCCGTAGCGTCCGACCGGGTGGGCATCTTCACCGCCATGGGCTGTGCGTCGGATTCGGCGCGGTGGTTGCTAAGAGAACGTTTAGCATCTCTGGCAGGATTACCTCCGAACTCTGAGGAGCTTGCCACTGCGCAGGCCCGTATCGCACCACCGCTTCAGGCAGCAACCGTTCTCGGTGCCATGGCGAACATGACCGCCAATCGCGTGACCTATGCGCATGATTTCCAAGGCATGGGTTTCGCGGTATCCGCAGAGTCCGCGTCCGGCCTTGCCGCGCTGGATCTCGCCATCGAAGCGCTGCGCTTGGGCCAGTTGGATATGGCCATCGTCGCGGCGGCCGATTTTGCCACCGAACCGGTCCGTGCAGCCGCACTCGCAGACATCGGCATCACAGCGCAACCTGGCGACCAGGCTGCGGCCATCGTCCTGAAGCGGAAACAAGACGCTGAAGCCGCATCGGACCGGACTTTCGGATCTGTCCATGACGTCGACTGGTCAAAGGGCGGAGAATCCGACACAGGCATCATAAATCGCGTATTCGGCACGGCTCCCTGCGCCTCGGTCGTGTTCGAACTGGCCCTGCAAGCGCAGCTCTGCGCACGGGGACACGTGCTGACGGCGGAAGGCGCGGTGCCGGACATCCGGGAAACCTCTCGTCCGATCGACATCTCGGTTGAAGCAACGCCGCTCAACACGGCTGGCTCCGTCAAATTCCATCCTGCGGACGCGGTGCCCATACCAGATGCGCTGCGGCCGACACCCTTCCTGTTCTGGGCCTCGGCAAAAGACAAA
>DHZF01000144.1:3837-5729 GCA_002414505.1 Hyphomonas sp. UBA5111
GGGGGCAGGGGCAAATGCCGTATTGCGATGGTTGCGCCCACTGAGGAAGCGCTCGCTCAACAGTTGGATTCTGCGCAGCAGATGCTGGAGCAGGGCAAAGCCCCTGTCGGCGATGGCGTCCACTATGGCGAAGGCAAACCTTCAGGCGAACTTGCCTTCATGTTCACTGGATCTGCGGCCGTCTATCCTCGCATGGGACGTGGTCTGCTCTCGGCCTTCCCGGAATTGCGCCAGCGTCTCGCCAAGCTCGACAAAGCGGACGAGATCGCCCCGCTGCTCGCCAAGGCCAGCCTGACGGAATTTGAACAATTGTGCGCTGGCACGCTGATGAGCCAGGCCCACGCAATCCTGTTGCTGGACATTCTCGGTCTCAAGCCGGATGCGGCGCTCGGCCTGTCCCTTGGCGAGAGCAATGCCCTGTTCGCTTTTGGCTTCTGGCGTGATCCCGGCGCACTGCTGGACGAGATTTCCGATGCCGCCATGTATGAGCGTCATATCGGCGGCGAGTTCGAAACGGCAAAAGAGGCGTGGGGCCCAAACGTTCCGGCGGACTGGACCAATTGGCGCGTCCAGGCGCCGGTTGATGCCGTGAAGCGTGAAGTCGCCAAACATACTGGCGTCGAGATCACGATCATCTATTCGCGAACAGACTGCATGATCGGCGGCCCGGCTGAGGCCTGCCGCAAGATCTGTGAAGCTCTTGGGCCCGGCAGCGGCGCAAAGATGCACCAGCATCTGATTGTGCATGCCAAGGCCATGCGGCCCTTCGCGGAAACGTGGCGCAAGCTGCATACGCGCAAGATGCATGATGGGGGCGGGGTGCGCCTTTACGCCAATGCCATCAATGCCGCCTATGAGCCGACCAGCGAAACCTCGGCAGATATGCTGACCCGGCAAGCCGTCGATACGGTTGATTTTCCCCCTACGGTCGAACAGGCATGGAAAGATGGCGTGCGCACCTTCGTGGAGCTTGGCCCGCGCGACACGCTGACCGCCGCACTTGGCAATATCCTTGAAGGCAAGGACTACAAGGCGGTCGCCACCGACCGTATTGAAACAGCGGACCTGGGACAGGTCGCCGACCTCGCCGCCTTCCTGTTCGCGGACGGACGCGCACCCAAGATGAAGCCCGTTTCAGGCGCGCTGGAGGACGCAAGGCGCAACAGGACCGTGCGGCCTGCGCCTTGGGCGCTGACACGCGATGTCCCTTACGCAACGCCTATTGTCCCGGCCCTGACGTCAACGGGCCGGATGCCGGTTGCGCCGATTTTGGCCGCCGTGAACTATCCTGCGCCATGCGATTCAAAAACCAGCACCACGCCGGTGCCATTCCCCGCGCCGCCGACAGACCGTCCGCTGCCCGGGCCGCGCAAGGTGACTGCTGGAACAGAGCCACTTCTCCCGCGATCACCCGCAGGACCGCACTGGAACTATCCCGAGATCGAGAAATCCGCGCGTGAGAAGATGTCTGACTTCTTCGGCGCCGCATTCAAACCGCAGGACCAATATGCCCGTCAGGTGCGCCTGCCAGCGCCCCCCTTGCTGCTCGTCGACCGGATCACCGGCATCGACGCAGAGGCCGGGGTTGAAAGCACAGGCGTCATCTGGACCGAGACCGATTTGAAGCCGGATCAATGGTTCATCCATGATGGTCGCATCCGCCCTGGTCCGCTGATCGAAAGCGGGCAGGCCGACCTGACCCTGATCGGCTGGATGGGCGCCGACTTCAAAAACCAGGATGACCGTGTCTATCGCCTTCTGGGATGCGAGATCACCTTCCATGAGGGCGGCCTGCCGCAGCCCGGCGAGACGCTACGCTTCCAGATCGAGATCACCGGGCACGCGACACTCGCAGGTGTCCGCATGTTCTTCTTCCAGTATGATTGTATGGC
>DHZF01000086.1:0-2409 GCA_002414505.1 Hyphomonas sp. UBA5111
GCCATCCTGAACGGCGAACATGAATGGTGCCAGGGATTTTCCGAGCCGCAGGCCGGATCGGACCTGAGCGCGCTCTCCCTGCGGGCGACGCGGGAGGGGGACGAGTTCATCCTGAATGGCAGCAAGGTCTGGACGAGCTTTGCGCACTACGCGACGCACATGTTCCTGCTGGCGCGCTGTGAGCCGGGCAGCACTGGCCGCGAGGGCCTCGTCTTCCTGCTGGTCGAGATGCACCGCCCCGGCATCCGTATACGCCCCATCGACTTCATCAGCGGCGAGCATGAAACCAATGAAGTCTTCTTCGACGAAGTCCGCACACCGGCCACTCACCGGATCGGCGATATCGGAGACGGCTGGCGGGCCGCCAAGACACTGATGGCCATTGCACGGTCGAACAATACGACGACTGGCCTGCTGCGCCGCGCCCTGCGGGCGGCCCAGCGCGGGCTGAAGGGCCGCGCCCTGCCGCGGCAGTTGTCGCAGCTCTCCATGCAAGTGGACAATTTCGAAGCGCTGGAGGCACGCGCGTCGAGTGGTGACATGCCGATCAATCCGGCAGCCACGTCATCGGTGCTGAAAGTGCTGGCGACTGAGCTGCACCAGGCGATCACCGAGGCCGGGCTGGGGCTCTCGCCCAACAGTGACTTCGCGCAGGCGAAATATCTCTCCACGCGCGCAGCCACGATCTATTCCGGCACGAGCGAGGTCCACCGGAACATCCTCGCGCATGCGATTGGCTGTCCCTAGTCGGAAGCGGCTTCGATGATCTCGGCGAGAGGCAGACCTGCTGCCTCGATACCGGCATTCCCGCACGCTTCATCGAAGGCCGATGGCGCACCGGAAACGCCGACGCCGCCGATCAGCTCGCCACTCTCCAGATGAATCGGCAGGCCGCCGCGCCACGTCGCAACGTCTCCGGGGCCAACGCCCCAGTCCGCGGTCATTGCTGTGGCGAAGCCATACTTGCCGGCGGACTTGCCCTTCCACATGGCGATGTCGGACACGCCGGCGGAGGCGTCATCCATGCGGGCGAAGGCGCGAAGATTGCCATGCTGGTCATAGACCGCAACGGCGACCGCCTGCGCATTCGCCTCGGCGTGTTCGATGCAGGCTTTGACAATTATGCCCGCCGTTTCCAGCCCCATTGTGGGCTTGGCCTCCTGTGCCTGTGCCACCAATACGGCGGCGCAAGACAGGGTGGCGGCAATCAGTGTTCGGCGCATGATACGTCCCTCCCATTATTGTGAGAGGCAAGGCTAGACCGTCCGACGGAGCTTGGCCAGACAGAACTCAGACGAGCGCGTCATCCTTTGACCTGGCCCCAGCTGTCGCCCGGTCATAGACGAATTCGGCCCCGGTCAGGTCGATGCTCGGAATTTCTTCCCGCTCCTGCCAATAGTCTTGGGAATGCTGCCAGATATAGTTGGAGCCGCGCTTGGGCATCATGTGAAGCGAGCGCATCATGTAGCCGGGATTGAAATTGTCCGTGTCCATCCAGGGCAGTATGTCCATGCCCTTGTCTTCCTTGCGCAGCTCGACCCGGACTTCCTTCGCGCCTGTCTCGTCCATATGCTTCAGGAGGCGGCTGACAAAGTCGCCCATCAGATCGACCCGAAGCGTCCAGCTGGCGCGGAAATAGCCGAAGACCCAAGCCATGTTCGGCACGCCGGTGAACATCATGCCGCGATAGGTGACCGTCTGGCTGAAATCGATCGGCTCCCCATCCTTTGAGAACGGAATATCTCCGAGAACGGACAGATTGAATCCCGTCGCCGTGATGATGATATCCGCCTCAAGCTCTTCGCCGGATTTCAGCAGGATTCCCTTTTCAGTGAACCGGTCGATATGATCGGTCACAACGCTGGCCTTGCCGCTGGCGATGCCCTTGAACAGATCGCCGTCCGGCACGAAGGCAATGCGTTGCTGCCAGGGTCGGTAACGAGGTGTGAAGTGCGGATCGATGGGATAGTCCGGCCCGAGGAACTCGCGCACGCCTTTCAGCAAATCCTCCTTGACGGCGTCCGGCGCGGTCTCGGCAAGATGGGTGAATTGCGCCTGATCGAACAGGACGCGGCGGCGCACGATCTCGTGGATCCACTCCTCGTCAATCTTCAGCTCCCGCAGTGCATTGGCAAGTTCGTTCTCGTTCCGCCCCGGTATGAAATAGGTCGGAGAGCGCTGAAGCAGCGTGACATGCTCACATTCTTCGGCAATCGCGGGCACCACCGTCGCCGCCGTGGCGCCTGACCCGATACAAATGACCTTCTTGCCTTTGAGCTCGACATCTTCCGGCCAGGTCTGGGGGTGGATGATCTGGCCCCCGAAATCTTCCATTCCCTCCCATTCGGGCGTGTAGCCTTTCTCGTGATTGTAATAGCCTTGGCACATCCAGAGGAAATTGGCGGTGAA
>DHZF01000086.1:2545-3402 GCA_002414505.1 Hyphomonas sp. UBA5111
TCCTCGATCACTTCGCCCATATAGGTGAGAATTTCCTGCGCGGTCGCGATCGGCGCGCCCGTCCATGGCTTGAAGCGATAGCCAAACGTATAGAGGTCACTGTCGGAGCGGATGCCAGGATAGGTGTGCGTCCGCCAGGTTCCGCCGAAATCTTCCTGAACTTCAAGGACAAGGAAGCTCTTGCCGGGCGCCTGGTGCTGCATGTGCCATGCAGCGCCAATGCCCGAAATACCCGCGCCGACAATAAGCACGTCGAAATGTTCCGCAGCCTTGGCAGTGGTTGATGATGTCATGTTTTCCTCCCGTGCGCCGGGCCTTTTTGAAACCCTGATCTTCGCAGGCTTCATTGAACCAGCTGCTTTTCCTCATAACACTAGGGAAATGCCCCTATTGTAAGACGTGACCTCGCGGCAGGGCACGGGCTGCAGGCGATGCCTTCACCTTGCCCAATTCCTTGGGCATTTAGCTTGCTGACGAACCGAATTCAGGTATCTGGAAGTTATGGCGAAATCACCACGCAAACCGCCTGCAAAGGCTGGCAAGGCGGGCGGCACCCGGGCCATAAAGGTGCCGGGCTCCCGCTTCGGATTTCTCGGCACGCGCGCCGGGCGGTATCTCATGCTGGTCATTCTGATTGTCCTGCTGGCTGGCGCCGGATGGGCCTTCTGGAAATGGCGCTCGCTCTATTTCGGCATGCCCAGCCTGCCCCCTGTGGCGGAATTGTGGGAGGCCAAGCGCGAGCCGGCCATCGAGTTCGTTGACCGCGACGGCAACACGCTGGACGTCCGCGGACCGCGCTATGGCCGGGCGACCGATATCAGCCGCCTGCCCGCCCACGTGCCGCAAGCCTTCATCGC
>DHZF01000086.1:3450-19726 GCA_002414505.1 Hyphomonas sp. UBA5111
CACGTGCCGCAAGCCTTCATCGCCGCCGAAGACAAGCGCTTCTACGAGCATGATGGCGCCGATGATGCGGCCATCGCCCGCGCGGCCTGGTCCAACATGCGGGCGGGAGAGACCGTGTCCGGTGCCTCGACCATCACCCAGCAGCTGATCAAGAACCTCGTGCTCGACAGCCGCCAGACCATGTCCCGCAAGGCGCAGGAAATGAAGCTGGCGCGGGAACTGGAAAAGAAACTGAGCAAGGACGAGATCCTGACGCTCTATCTGAACCGGGTCTATTTCGGCGCGGGCCTGTACGGCATCGATGCCGCCTCGCGCTATTATTTCGGCAAGCCGCCAGAAGGCTTGTCCGTGCCGGAAGCTGCCTTGCTGGCCGCCCTGCCCAAGGCGCCGTCGAAGCTCAATCTGCGCGACAATCTCGAAGGCGCGAAAGCGCGCCAGCTCTACGTGCTCGAGCAGATGGCCGATCTTGGCTTCATCACGGCGGAGGAAGTCACCGACGCCATCGAGACCGACATCACCATCATCGACGCGCCGGTGTACAACCCCCAGCTGGGCTACGTCCTCGATACGGTCGCAGACCGGGTGACTCTGATGCTGCCCCGGCCGCCGGGCGACATGGTCGTCACCCTGTCACTCGATGTCGAGTTGCAGGAGAAGATCCGCACCAAGCTGAACGAGCGAATGGAAAAGGACGGCAAGTCCGCGAAGGCGTCGCAGGCCTCTGCCATCGTGATCGACCGTGACGGCCGGGTTGTTGCCCTAGTGGGCGGCCGCGACTTCACCGAATCCGAATTCAACCGTGTGACCCAGGCCAAGCGCCAGCCGGGCTCCAGCTTCAAGCCTTTTGTCTATGCCGCCGCGCTGGAGAACGGGTTCTCGCCCTATGACGTGTTCGAGGACGCCCCGCTTGCCATCGGCAAATGGCGGCCGGAAAATTATGGCGGCGGGTTCCTCGGGCCCATGACCCTGAGCGAAGCCCTGGCGCGCTCGACCAATACGATTGCCGCGGAGCTGACGCAGGAAGCCAGCGAGGAAAGCGTCATCGGCATTGCGCGCCGCTTCGGCATCACGACGCCGCTGCAGCCCTTTCCCTCCATTGCCCTCGGCAGCCAGGAAGTTTCGCTGTGGGAAATCACCCGCGCCTTCGGCACGTTCCAGTCGGGCGGCCTGCGCATGGACCCGTGGCTGATCGAGAAGATCGAGAATTCGCGCGGCGATGTGCTCTATACGCGCCCCGACTATAATCGCGACCGGGTCTATGATCATGAGCTTGCCAAGCAGATGAACGGCATGCTGGCCCGCGTCGTCAATGCCAAATTCGGCACAGGCCGCCGCGCGCGGTTTGGCAATTGGATGGTCGCCGGCAAGACCGGCACCAGCCAGGACTGGCGCGATGCCTGGTTCATCGGCTTCACCAACGCCTATGTCGGCGGCGTCTGGGTCGGCAATGATGATGACAGCCCGATGGCCAAGGTTTCCGGTGGTGGCCTGCCGGCCGATCTCTGGTCGGACATCATGCAGATCGTCCATGCGGGCATGCCGCCCGAGCCGCTGCTTGGCGCGGAAGCCGGCATCGAAATGAGCGAAGCGGCCGAAGAACGCGTCACCTTCTATCGCGGCATGGCGCAGGCCTTCGCCACGGCGTCCAGCTCACGCAGCGGGACCCGGAATGGCGTCCGGGTCATCCGCCAATAGGTCCGGTATGATGGCCGGGCCTTTCCCGCGCCGGGCAAACCCATTAAAGACCGCGCATGTTTGATACCGCTGTCTACGAAACCCTGATGCTGGCCCTTGATGAAGGGGCCGTGACCTTGCCCGAAGAGGGCCGGATCCTGTTCCTGCGCGCAGAACTCTCGCCGCACCTGGCGCGCCTGCCGAAAGAGCGCCTCATCTGCCAGAACAGTTTCAAGCCGGACCATGAGGCGCTGAAGGCCGCCGGGTTTGACGTCCTGCCGCCCGAGACCGAGACCTTCCCGGCCACACAGCTGACCCTGCTCCTGCCACCCCGCCAGAAGGATGAGACGCGCGCCCTGTTCGCCCGCGCCCTGCGCGACGCGCCGGAGGGCGGCGTGATCCTGGCTTGCCTGCCCAACACGCTCGGCTCCAAGACAATCGAAAAGCTGCTGCGCGAGATCGCGGGCGAGACCGAGGCCCTGTCGAAGAACAAGTGCCGCGCCTTCTGGACCATCAAGGACAGCTCACGGATCAATAGCAAGCTGATGGAAGAATGGATCGCGCGCGATACGCCGCAGGAAATGGAAGCTGGCGTGTGGAGCCGGCCGGGCCTGTTCTCCTGGAACCGGATCGATGCGGGCTCAGAATTGCTGGCGGACAGTGTGCCCGAAAATATCCGCGGGCGCGGCGCGGACTTCGGCGCCGGCCAAGGGTTCCTGACGCGCGAGATCCTCCAGCATTGCCGACATGTCGAACACATGACCCTGCTGGAAGCCGAGCATCGCGCCCTGCCCAGTATCGCGCAGACGCTGTCTGGCTTTGAAAACTGGGACATGAAATGGGCCGACGCGACGAAGGAAGGCGGCAGCACGCTGTATGATTTCATCGTGATGAACCCACCCTTTCATGTCGGGAGGGCGGATGCCGCCTCGCTGGGACAGGATTTCATCCGCGCCGCCGCCAAGGCGCTGAGAGGCAGCGGCCAGCTCTGGCTCGTCGCCAACCGCCACTTGCCATATGAAGAGGTTCTGGGCGAATGCTTCAAGACCTTTGAAATGCTGGAAGACTCCGGCGGCTACAAGATTCTCCGTGCG
This sequence comes from Hyphomonas sp. UBA5111, assembly GCA_002414505.1. GTDB lineage: Bacteria > Pseudomonadota > Alphaproteobacteria > Caulobacterales > Hyphomonadaceae > Hyphomonas. Next base: position 6,219 of record DHZF01000086.1, read on the forward strand.
GAGAAGCCAAAGCGGAAGCGATGAAACCTGATCGTCAGCTTGCAAAGTATTTGGCGAACCTTGGCTATGGCAGCCGCAAGGAAATGGAGGCCGCGATCCGCGCAGGCCGCATAACCGGCACAGGCGACGATCTCCGATTTGACGGCGACCCGCTCGACCCGGCGCCCGGCATGGTGCTGATGCTGAACAAGCCTGCAGGCTTTACCTGCTCCCGCGCCGACCAGGGGCGCCTGGTCTACGAACTTCTGCCCCCTCGCTTCCTGCAGCGCAGCCCGCCGCTCTCGACGGTCGGACGGCTGGATGCCGATACGACCGGGCTCCTGCTGTTCACGGATGATGGCAAGCTGCTCCACAGACTGATCTCGCCGAAATCCTCAACCGAGAAAACCTATGAGGCGACCCTCGCCCGTCCTCTGGAGGGCCATGAGACTGAACTGTTCGCGAGCGGCGACCTGATGCTGCGCGGCGAAGAAAAGCCACTCCTGCCTGCGCGCCTTGAAGTTACCGGCGAACGCTCGGCGCGCCTCACGATCACCGAGGGCCGCTACCATCAGGTCCGCCGCATGTTCGCTGCCACCGGCAATCATGTGGAGGCCCTGCACCGCGCCCGCTTTGGCGCGCTGGAGCTTGGCGGTCTTCCGGAAGGCGAGTGGCGCGTGCTGGCTGAAGACGACCTTGCAAGGCTTGGCGCATGAAAAACCCCGCACGTCCGAAGACGCGCGGGGCAAGTCGCCAGGTTCAGGGGCCTAGTTCTTGGTCAGACCCAGCGACTCGACCGTGGAGATGGTCAGGTAGCCAACCGGCAGGCCGTTGGACCGCTGGTAGGATTCCATCGCGGTAAGCGTGGCTGGCCCGAACTCACCATCGACCGGGTTCGAATAGCCCGCATCGGAGAGCGCCTGCTGGACGCTGCGGATCTTGGACGAGGTCGCGTTGGTGTCACAGAGGACTTCACGCCACTCCAGACCGCCACCGCCGCTGACGACGCGCTTGTCGATCGACTTGTATGTGGCTGGAACAACAAGGGTTTCCTCGCTGGACGGCGTGACCAGCTTCTCGACGGTCACGGTGTTGTAGACGGCCGGCACGATTTCTTCGACGACTTGGGCTTCTTCAACCACGACTTCCTTCGTCACGGTTTCATAGGTCGCCGGAATGGTGCGGGTGTCAGTGCGCTCAGGCGACACAAGACGCGTACGCGTCACGGTCTCGTACTGGGCAGGCACTTCAACGCGGCAAAGCAGTTCACCCGTGGAAACACCGTTTTCAGAGACGGACGCCTCAGTGGTGCGGCCATACAGGCCATTGCCCGGCTTCCAGGTCGTGTAGGCTTCACGAACCAGAACCTGCTCCGTGTAGGTCTCATACTCTGCCGGCACAACAAGCGTCTCGGTCCGCTCAGGCGCCACAAGCACCTGCTCGCTGACCGTTTCGTACGTCGCCGGGATCACACGGATATTCTTCGTGGCTTCCTTGACCAGCACTTGCTCGGTTACGGTCTCGTACGTCGCAGGAACGAGTTTGATTTCGCTGCTTTCCGGGCGATCAACAACCTGTTCGGTCACAACATTGATCTGCTCGGGAATCAGGACGCGGGCATAGCAGGTGCCCGGCTCGGATTCCGGCGGATAATCACTGGACTGAGCAGCAGACGCTGCGCCCGCCAGAGTTGCTGCGGCAACCGAAACCAGAAAAATTTTCTTTGACATAATTAGTCCCCTTTTTCACCTTATAATCCGTCAAAGGATTATAACGCGCCAAGATAAAAGCTGAGGGAACCAATGGTGCATCACGTGTCCCCCCAACACTGTGTTACCGTCCGTCAGGCGATTAAAACGCCCATACTCAAGCAACGGATGAATACATGAAAGTTGCGTAATGAACGCTAAATGAACGCAGGGTCATTCTACTGCAATCGTCTGCATTATCCCGCTGCGGGACACATTGTGTGCCAGAATCTATCCACCGGGATGGAATATCGCTGCGCCGCACATGACAGATTTCGTTCGCCCTCGGCATATTTTCCGCTCCCGCCTATGTGAACATGATGCGGCATGCGTCCGATACGGCGCAGCATCATCCCTCTAGCGCGAGCCTGTAGCACACGCTACATCGCGGACATGGCTCAACCACCCCTGATTACCCTCAATGATTTGCGCCTCACCTTTGGTGGGAAACCCCTGTTCACAGGCGTCAGCTTCTCCCTGTCCAAGGGCGAACGCGTCGCGCTGGTCGGGCGCAATGGCGCCGGCAAGTCCACGCTGATGAAAATCATATCCGAAAGCGTCGAGGCCGACAGTGGCGATGTCTGGCGCCAGCCTGGCATCACCTATGCCATCGTTTCCCAGGAGCCGAGCCTTGCGGGGTTCGACACGGTTCTGGACTATGTTTCAGAGGGCCTGGAAGCCAGTTACATGGCCGAAGCAGAGCTGATGGAGTTCGGCGTCGACGGCGCGGCTGACCCAGCCACCCTGTCGGGCGGACAACAGCGCCGGGCAGCATTGGCCAAGGCCTTTGCACGCGAGCCGGACGTGCTGTTGCTGGATGAGCCGACCAACCATCTTGACGTGCCCATGATCGAGACGCTGGAACGGCGCCTCAAGGGCTTCAATGGCGTTGTCCTGCTGGTCAGCCACGACCGGCGCTTCCTGGAGAATGTCTCGACCAACACGCTCTGGCTGCGTCAGGGCAAGGTGCTGAAAAGCCCGGAAGGCTATGCCAAATTCGACGAATGGGCCGAACAGGTCGAACAGGAAGAGGAACGCCAGCTTCGCCGCATGACGACCCAGCTGAAGGATGAGCATCATTGGCTGGCGCGCGGCGTGACCGGACGGCGCAAGCGCAACCAGGGCCGCCTCGCCCGGCTGAAACAGATGCGCGTGCAACATGCCGAAATGCGCGGCGCCCTGCAGGATCGCAAGAATACGGCTGACCTGTCAGTCTCAAGCGGCGATTCGATGAGCAAGAAGGTGATCGAGGCCAAGAATTTGTCCAAGACCTTCGACACGCCGAATGGCCCCCTCGTGATCGCGGATGATCTGTCGCTGCGCATCTTGCGCGGGGACCGGATCGGCATCATCGGCCCGAACGGCGCGGGCAAGACGACTCTGGTGCGCCTCCTGCTGGGGGAGATCGAGCCGGATGAAGGCAGCGTGCGCCAGTCGAAGACACTGGAAGTGACCTATCAGGACCAGACGCGCGACACGCTGAACCCGAAAGACACCGTCTGGGAAGCGCTCGCCCCGGCGGGCGGCGACTCCATCATGGTTCAGGGCAACCAGCGCCATGTCGCCGCCTACGCCAAGGACTTCCTGTTCAAGCCGGAGCAGCTGCGCCAGCCCGTCGGCGCCCTCTCCGGCGGTGAACGTAACCGGCTCGCGCTCGCCATCGGCCTCGCCAAATCATCCAATCTGATGGTGATGGACGAACCGACCAATGATCTCGACATGCAGACGCTGGAATTGCTGGAGGACATGCTGCTATCCTATGACGGCACGCTGATCCTGGTCAGCCATGACCGCGCCTTCCTGGATGCGACCGTGACGAGCTGCCTCTGCCCCGTGGGCGATGGCAAATGGGTCGTCACCGCAGGCGGCTGGACCGACGCCCAGGACCAGCTGAAGCATTTCCGCCAGCAGGACGAGACCGCCCAGAAAGCCGAAAAGGCCAAAGCGGAGACCGCGCGCCCGAAACCACAGAAGAAACTCTCCTACAAGGATGAGCATCGCCAGAAGGAGATCAACACATTGATCCCGAAACTGCAGGCGGAGATCAAGACCCTCGAAGGCAAGATGAGCGACCCGGAGCTTTATACGCGCGATCCGGACGCGTTTGCGAAGGCATCGGCCCGGATTGGCGCTGCGCGCGACGAACTGGACATGATCGAGATGGAATGGCTGGAAATCGAGGAAAAGCGCGACGCGTTGGCGAGTTCCTGAACAACCTTTCCTTAAGACAGGCTGCTTAGGATTCTCCCACGATTGAGGGAGTCTTTCGATATGCGCCTTGTTCCCGCCCTACTGCTCGCCGCCTGTCTCAGCCTGCCTGTCATGGCCGACAGCCTGGAGGCTGCGCCCGTCGCAAACGAAGATGCCGCCCCTGATGGTCCCAGCTACCAGTCGGGCATCTATCGCTTTGGCGGGACTTATGAGTTCTCGAATACGGCCACTGCCGATGACTGCCAGCAGCTCTGCAATACGCGGCCAGCCTGCTTTGCGTGGAGCTATGTCGGAGCGCTTGACGACAGCGCCTCGCGCTGTGAGCTCAAACGGGGCGCCGGCAAGGTGGAATACAATCCAATGGCCACTTCAGGTCTTTCGTCCGGCCACCAAGACCTCCACCAGCCTGTTCTCGTAGTGCAGGAAGAACTGGCAGGCGGATCGGACGTCGCCTCCCCGCCAAGTGACAAGCCGGAACCGCTGACGGTGCCAGACCCGTCCTGAACCTGGGCCGTTCCTCTAGGCGCGGATGAAATCCAGCAGGTCCGGATTGATGAGCTCCGGATGCGTGGTGCACATTCCGTGCGGCAAGCCCTCATAGATCTTCAGCACCGAACCCTCGACAAGGTCTGCGGCCTTGCGGGCGGTCAGGTCGAGCGGAACAATCTGGTCATCATCCCCATGCATGATCAGTGTGGGCACCTTGAGAGCCTTCAGGTCTTCAGTGAAATCCGTCTCGGAGAAGGCGGCGATACAATCATAATGCGCCTTTGCGCTGCCCATCATGCCCTGACGCCACCAATTATGGACCATTGCCTCCACCGTCTCGACATGATCCCGGTTGAATCCGAAAAACGGACCGCTCGGGACATCGAGGAAAAAGCGGGCGCGATTGTCTGACAATTGCCTCCGGAAATCATCGAAGACGTCCATGGGGATGCCATCCGGATTGTCCGCCGTCTTCAGCATCAAGGGCGGGACCGCGCCAATCAGCACGGCTTTGGCAGCCCGGCCCCCGCCATGCTGGGCCACATAACGCGCCACCACCCCGCCGCCCGTCGAATGTCCGACATGAACCACATTTGTCAGGTTCAGCGCCGTAACGAGATCATCCGTGTCCGCGGCATAGGTATCCATGTCGTTGCCGGTCCAGGTTTCCTGCGACCTGCCATGACCGCGGCGGTCCGCTGCGATCACCCGATAGCCCTCGGACAGGAAGAACAGCATCTGATTGTCCCAATCATCCGCCGTCAAAGGCCAGCCATGATGGAACATGATGGGTGGCGCCTCGGCCGGGCCCCAATCCCTGTAGAAGATCTCAGTCTCATCTCGCGTCTTGATATACGGCATGCTGATCTCCTTCCGTAACGACGGAAAGATACACCAGAATCGTGACATTTGATACACTACCGAAACGAGATTTCAGAATATCTTTCGGCGTGCACCGGCAGACCTAGACCAAACGTTCCTTGGTGGCCGTGAAGCGGATGTCGGGGTTCTTTTCCTGGGCATAGCCCACGTCCCACGCATTCTTCGCCAGATAGACCGGCGCGCCATCCAGATCCGTTCCGCTGGCGGACTTGTTCCGGTCAAGGAAGGCTTCGAGCACCTTGTCGTCATCACAGCTCATCCAGCGGGCGACATTGTACGGTGCAGGCTCGAAGACAACTTCGAGATTGTACTCGGCGGCGACACGTTCAGTCATCACTTCAAACTGCAGCTGTCCGACCGCGCCAACAATCATGTCCGAGCCAATGGCCGGCTTGAACAGCTGGGTCACCCCTTCTTCGGCAAGGCTTTCCAGCGCCTTGCGCAGATGCTTGGCCTTCATCGGGTCCTTCACGCGGGCGCGGCGCAGGAGTTCCGGCGCAAAGTTCGGAATGCCGCCGAACTGGATATCACCGCTTTCGGAGAGGCTGTCGCCGACCCGCAGCTGGCCATGGTTCGGCACGCCGATCACGTCGCCGGCATAGGCGGTCTCGGCAATCTCGCGGTCCTGCGCCAGGAACATCATCGGATTGTGAATGTTGAGCTGCTTGCCGGCCGTCGTCTTCAGGCGCATGCCGCGCTTGAACTCGCCGGAGCAGAGCCGCAGGAAGGCAACCCGGTCGCGATGGTTCGGGTCCATGTTCGCCTGAATCTTGAAGACGAAGCCGGAGACCGGCTTGTCACCGGCATGGATCATGACCGGCTCACCCTTCTTTTCGGCCTTCTGATCACGCGGCGGTGGCGCATAGGAGTGCAGCGTGCGGAGCAGTTCCAGAACCCCGAAATGGCGCAGGGCCGAGCCGAACACGACCGGCGTCATGTGTCCGCCGAGGAAGGATTCGATATCGAACTCCGGCAGCAGCGTCGTCGCCATTTCGGCGCCTTCGCTGAGTTCTTCAAAGACGCTCTCGTCCAGGGCCGCTTTCAGCGTGGCCTCATCGCCCGGAATGCGCTCGGCGGCGCCAATGCGGGGCGCCTCACCCGGCTTGCGCTCGAAGACGCAGAATTCCTGCTTCTGCAAATCCAACATGCCGGAGAAACGCTGGCCACTGGCGGCGGGCCAATAGAGCGGCGCGGTATCCAGCTGCAGCTTGTCCTGAATCTCGTCCAGCAGGGCGATCGGATCCTGTGCTTCGCGGTCCATCTTGTTGATGAAGGTCACGATTGGAATGTCGCGCAGGCGGCAGACCTCGAACAGTTTCAGCGTCTGCGGCTCGATACCCTTGGCGGCGTCGAGCACCATGACGGCGCAGTCGGCGGCGGTCAGCGTGCGATACGTGTCCTCGGAAAAGTCTTCGTGGCCGGGCGTGTCGAGCAGGTTGAAGACGAGCCCGTCGAATTCGAACGTCATGACCGAGGCGGACACCGAGATGCCGCGATCCCGCTCGATCTTCATCCAGTCGGAGGTCGTGCGTCGAGCCTGGCCCCGCGCGGCCACTTCGCCAGCTGCGCGGATGGCACCCCCGGCCAACAGCAAATTCTCCGTCAGCGTCGTCTTACCGGCGTCCGGATGGGAGATGATGGCAAAGGTGCGCCGGCGGGCGGCTTCCTGTTCATGGGACATGGAATCTGGGCTCTTTCGTACTCGGCAGAGGCCCTAGCCCATTTGACCCGCCGATTGAAGCGCCAGTATCAGGCGGCTTATCAGGCTGCGCTCGGCCAGATCTCGCGTACATCGAGGGCCTTGCCCTCCCGCTGATGACGATCGCGCAGGGAAGCGAGGATCGTTTCCGGCAGGATGGTCAGGCGCGGTTCGCCCACGACGCTCCCGAAAACCGGGAACAGGACGGCATTGGCGCCGGTCTTGGCGATGATCAGGGAGCCCAGATCCTGCAGGAGGGAGTCCTCCAGCGGGATACGTTCCTTCAGATGCTCGCCGACGACTCGGCTGGCGAAGTTCAGCGCTTCCCGGGCCCGCATGCCATAGGGGTCGCCACAGCCAAGTGACTGCCACCGTTTGGCAAGGTGCATCTCCGGTATCTCGATCTCGGTGATCTGATCATTCATCAGAAACAGCATGATTGGCGCGCCCCAACTAGAATTCAGGCCGAAGCTGCCCTCACACGGTTAATAAACACCTACTGCCGGTTAAAGAGTTCTGTGAATTTACGGCGACGCATTTGCGCCTATTCCGGGTGTTCCACGGGCTCTGTCAGGAAGTGGCGGCCGTCGCGGTCTTCGATCTCGATTGCCCAGAGATCCCGGTCGCGATCGCGGGCCTTGCGGACATAGGCGTCCACAGCCGTTTCTTCGGGTCCGATCCCCTGTACGATCAGGTCGATGAAGATGCGTTCGCCTTCCATGTTCATGGTCGGAATGTAGGCCGCCGCCGTGCCGTCGAGCCGCGCGACCTTGACCAGCACATCGCCGCGCTCCTCATCGCCGGACTGCAGCACGAACGCTGCCGCCCCCGCGACCTGAGCTCGCCGGACCAGGGCATCGACCCAGAGTTTTGTGGGCAGTCTTTCCATCATCATGAAATCAACCTAGAATTTATCAAAAGTGGAGGAACTATTGGCACTTTGTGAATGCACAAAAATCGCGGGTAACAAAACGGTTGGTGATTGGAAAAAACGCAAAACTGAACTTGGTGAACGCGCTCCAGCTAGCCTTTGGGCCCTCACATTTGATGAGTTTTTCAAGGCCAGAATCCATTCACGATACTTCAGACCAATTAAAATTCTAAAACGAAAAGGAGGGATTTCAGGCGCAGGCTTCGCCATTGTTACTATTCAATGCTCGTTAATCGAATTCCTCGCAGCTTCGAGATTCGGCAAAAAGTACGTTCACGGCGGAGACGAATCTGAAGAAGTCTACGTCAAAACTGGCGAATTCTTCACAAATTTTATCTCGAGCGAAGCGCCCTTTAACGAAGTATTTCTAACGGATAAGCTTGCAACGGAATTCTATACTCAAGTTCGCTGTGGTTTATTGCATGAGGCATCAACAAAAGGCCTGTGGAGAATTCAGGCTCGTTCCATAAACGGTCAGGCAATTTGCTTCACTGATAAAATCGTTTTCAGAAACGATCTTCAAAAAGTCTACAACAGATATCTGCGAAGCTACAAATCACAGCTTCTCGAAGATAGCGAATTGCAAAAAACCTTTATTCGTAAGTTCGACTTTATATGTGAGGGGTGTTGACTGACTATCATCACTCCGCCGCATCCTCCAGCGGCTGAATATCAGCGGGGTTGGCGCGCGGCAGGCTGACTTCCACCTTCGTGCCTTTGCCGGGCGCGGAGTCGATCACGACCTGGCCGCCATGCAACTGGGCGAAGGAATGCACTACGGCAAGGCCCAGCCCGGTGCCCTGACGCCCCTTGGAATTGCTGCCCTGCGAGAACGGCTCCAGCACGCGGCGGACATCTTCGGCTGACATGCCGGCGCCCTTGTCGGTCACGCTCAGCACGGTGGCATTGCCCTCGTCGCGCGCATCCAGAGTCACCGTCCCGCCAGACGACGAATACTTGATCGCGTTGGAAACAAGGTTCTGCCAGATCTGGCGCACAGCGCGTGCATCGGCTTCGGCCCAGACTTCGCCACTTGCCTTCAGTTTCAGTTTGACCCCGGCGCGTTCGGCCTGGTTGTCGAGCTGGCGCAGGATGGATTGCGCGGACGCGGTCAGGTCGACAGGTTCCGGCTCCAGCCGCTGGCGGTCGGCCTCGGCCTTGGCGAGGTCAAGAATATCGTCGACCAGCAGGAGCAAATCCTGCCCGCTCTCATGAATGATTTCCGGATAGTCCGCATAAGGCTCAGGCATCGGCCCGCGGATGCCCGCGCGCATCATGTCGGCATAGCCGAGAATGGCGTTCAGCGGCGTCTTCAGATCATGGCCCAGTGAGGCGAAGAAGGCGGTGCGGCCCTTCAGGCGCGCTTCGGCCTCTTCCAGCCGCGCGCGCGTTTCCAAGGTCAGGGCGCGCGCCTCTGTCAGGTCGCGCAGCACCAGCACGGCGCCGCTGTCATGTGCCTCTGCGACGAACGCCGCCTCGCGGCCATTCTTCAGGGTGACTTCGCCATGTGTGCGGCCGTTTGCCGGCTTCAGCAGGCCGACTTCCTTCTCGTCCTGCAGCAGGTTTGCCAGCAAGCCCCCGGCCTTGACGGTCTCGAGGCCGAGCAGATCCCCGCTCAGGGTCCGGATGCGGCCAAACTCGGAGACGTCCAGCAATAACAGGCCGGATTCCTGCGGCAGGCCGACATCCTGCCGGACGGTCATCATGGGCTGCGGCACCTCCGCTGGTAGCGCCGCTTCTTCCTCACGCGCTTTCAGATAGGTCCATGCCAGCAGGCCGATCATGACGAGGGCGGCAAAGGCCAGCAGCATGGCCGGCACCTGGTACGCGCTGACCGGATTGACGGGCGGCAGCAGGCCGAGCCGCACCATGATGGCTGCGGCCACGAACGCGAAGGCGCCGAAGATCGCCGCCTCGGCCGCCATGCCGGGCTTGCGCAGGTTGATGGCCGTTAACGGAGCAATGGCAAACAGAACGGTGAGCGGTGACAGGGCCGCCCCTGTCGCGGCAATGCCGAGCATGGCCAGCAAGGTCCAGCCGATCACGAGAAAGGGTCCGATCAGATCATCCGCCCGCGCGCGCGGATGCAACAGCGCTGCCCCCACCACACCTGGAAGTGCGGCAAGGCCAAGGCCGGCCAGGAGCGCGTTATCGGCCACCCCGCCTATTAACGCTGAAAGACCCAGCGCCACCGTGAGGACAAGCCAAACCAGGTGGACAAACTGTAATCTCTTTCGTGTCAGTTCGGGCAACTCGTTAACACCCCGGTGAGATTCATTAGGCATTCTGCCTGGGTCACGCATACTTTGCTGTATTTGTAATGTGTGCAGCAGGCAAGGCGAGGTTCCCCATGGGGGGAAGTTCATGCAACACTGTCGCGTGACGCGTGAGGGAGAATTAGCACATGAAATCCATCAGAATGATCGGTACTGCAATGGTTGCCCTTGGCTTGGCCATGGGGGCATCTGCGCAGTCGGGGGATCCGATTTCGGAATCGGCCGCTGTTTACGGGACTTACCAGTCCGATGTCACGGATGTGAAAGGCAAGCCTTTCTCTTCTGCCAAGGACATCGACCACGCCCTGAACTCTCTGGGCGGGCACAATCCGGACCAGCTGTCGAAAGGCTGGATCTCCTATTCCGCCCTGATCGCATCGCAGGATCCCGAATACCGGGCCGCCGTGCGTGACATCGAAAGTTTCTACGGCAGCGACGCGCTGCTGACCGGCCTGAAGAATGACGTGCGCTATGCACGCCAGCTCAGCGGCGGTGACAATGCGGTCAGCCTGTCCCTGGCAGCGACCGAGGCCGACAGCCAGCGCCTCAGCGCCACGGCGGCCTATGTGAAGGAACAAGCCTACAGCCTGCAGGGCTCCGGCTGGGCGAAAGCCAAGATCGGAAATTCCGGCGCAAAGGCCACGCGGCTGAACAGCATCCAGACGGTCGGTACGCCGGCTCGCGGACAGCTGATCTCTGCCTTCTCGGCAGCGGATATCGACAGCGTGCTGGCCGGCGCAGGCCGCACCGGCGCTCCGTCTCTGTGGGACAATGTCTCCGGCGCCGCTGATGCCGTCCGCTTCCCGGCTGCTGTGACCAGCGGCCTCGGCCTGTCCAAGAAGAAACGTGTGAAATTCGGCAAGGAACCTGTGGCCGACCAGATCGCCACGCTCGCCGCCTATCGCATTCTCGGCCAGACGGCTGCGTCTTCCAGCCAGGTCAATTCGGCCATGGCCGAGCGCGAGACCCGTGGCTGCCTGAACATGGCAAACCTCAACCTGCAGCAATGCGTTGCTGCAGCGAACCAGCAATATGAAGTTCCGTTCTGCATCGGCGAGCACGCGCTCGCCGACGTCGGACAATGCATTGGCGGCGTCTACCAATAAGCCCCAGCAGACAAGTCTCTCTCTTGACCCCCGGCACCACAATCGGTTCCGGGGGTTTCTTTTTGACGTGAGATGCCCCATCTGGCGGTCATGACGATTGCTGAAACTGCAGACGAAATCCGCGAAGAGTTTTCCTGGCTGGATGATTGGGAAGCGCGTTATGCGCACATCATCGATCTCGGCAAGGCGAACCCGCCGCTCGCCCCGGAAGAGCGGACGGAAGAGACGCGCGTGCGCGGCTGCGCCTCACAGGTCTGGATGGTCACCGACATTGAAGACGGCCGTATGAAAGTGCGGGCTGAATCCGACGCCATGATCGTGTCGGGACTGATTGCCCTGCTCATCCGCCTCTATTCCGGTGCGCAGCTGGAAGAAATCAACGGCTTCGACGCCAAGGCCCTGCTCGACGAGATCGGCGTCAGCGGCGCACTCACCGCCCAACGCTCGAACGGGCTCGCCTCCATGCTTGAACGCATCCGCACGGATGCTCAGGCGGGGCTGTCCACCGCCGGCGAAAGTTCATAGGCCACAGCGAGACGCGCCAGCGCCTCCTGCGCGGCTGCCCGCACGCCCTCTGCCTCCATGCTCCAGCGCACAATGAGCGCCGTGACGGTCGCCCGGTCGATCAGCAGGTCTTCCAGCTGCCGTATTGATCGCGTGCCAATCTCTGACTCCAGCGCCGCCAGTCGCGCCGACGGGCTTTGCCGCGTCCCGCCCCCAAAGACCGGACGGGCACGGTCTGCTGCCGGCTGGCTCGCCCGGATGAATTCATCCCGGTAACGCCCCGCCGCCGCGCTCTGGCGGACCACATCCGGGGACGCAGGCGCTGCGAAGAGGTCTGCCATCAGGCTCCGGCGCCCATCGGTGCGCAAATTCAGCAGGTCGGCCGGGCGGCGCATGGCGCGAGAGTCCAGTTCCCGTCCCGGCGCCGGGGCAGCCTCCAGCCGATCCGGGAACACGGCCTGCGCCTGAAGGCGTTTCTCTGCCTTGAGCCGCGCTACAATATGCGGCGAGACCCAGCCCGCCCGCTGGCGCCGCGTGTCCGGCCCGCGATAGGCCAGGAAGGTCTGGCGCAGGGGCGCGATCATGCCGCCATGCACCAGCACACTCATCAGGCGATGTTCGGTAAGGATTCGGCACTTTCCCATGACCTAGACCTCCACCACCGCGCCATCGAGCACGACCACGCTCGACAGGCCGACCGCCAATTGCTCGATCCAGACATCGAAATCCGGATCATCCCGGCAATCCTCTATCAGGTTGCAGCCATAGGCGACCGTGGTGCGATCGCGATTGAAGGCCCGCGCCACGCGGCTGAGACTCATGCCCAGCGCCGTGCGCAGCAGGTACATGGCAATCTGGCGGCCGCGCGCCTCGGCGGGCGAGCGGCGCTGGCGGCTGAGGATCGCCTCGGTCTTCAGGCCCAGTGCATACGCTGTCAGCGCGGCGGCGAGATAGGCCCTGTCCTCGTCTTTCCGGGGGTCGAAATCCTGCATGTCTTTCTCCTGTGATGACAGGCACAAGACTACCCGACTTCCGCAGGTGTAGGATAACTTTCCTAATTATATACTTGACAAAGCACCTTTGAAATCATAGGTATTTCTCAACGGAGCCAGTCATGACCAATCTAAATTCCCCAATTTTTCAATCCGAAGACGCTGCCCGCGAGCATCTGGAAGCCCAGCGCTGGCCTGATGGCGCGGTCTGCCCACACTGCGGATGCGTGGGGGATAAGCACGTCACGGCCATCAAGGGCGCTCGCTCCCGCCCATCTGCCGCGCACCCTGAAGGCAAGGAGCGCAAGGGCCTGTACCAGTGCAACGGATGCCGTAAGCAATTCACGGTAACGGTCGGCACTGTCTTCGAGCGCTCCAAGGTTCCGCTGCATAAGTGGCTTCTGGCAACCTACCTGCTGACATCTTCAAAGAAGGGCATGTCAGCCCACCAGCTGCACCGCACGATTGGCGTTACCTACAAGACGGCTTGGTTCATGTTTCACCGCATCCGCGAAGCCATGAAAGAGGATGGCACGTCCGGCCCTCTGGGCGGCAAAGGCAAGGTGATCGAGGCCGACGAAATGTACCACGGCAAGCGTGACGTGCCTTACAAGTCGCCTAACCGCAGAACGCCTTACACCAAGTCCGGCAAATCAGGCGGCGCACAGAAGCGCGTTATCGTTGGCCTTAT
>DHZF01000108.1:0-30928 GCA_002414505.1 Hyphomonas sp. UBA5111
GAAGCAGGGGTAATGGATAATTCGGCGCGCGCCGTCAAGACGGGTTTGGCGGTGTAACGACGCAGAGGGCAATTTTCTGCAGTATTGGCTCCGGCGTTTCGGGATCTTCAGCGAAAAACCAGACCTCCCCAAACGGGTCATTTGCGGAAAATGCATGCTCTTCCAACTGGAATGAAAACCAGTGGCCGAGTTCCGAGGGCGTCAGGGAAACGATGTTCAGACCCTCGAGGGTGGAAAGGCGCAAAATGCAGTCGTCGAGGCTCATGGTTGCCGGCGCATCGAAGAAATGCCGGCCAGCATCATGGGATATGGATTTCAGCAGCTTGGGAGGCTCAATGTCAGAGCCCTCCCCCATCAGGCCGCCATCACCTTGTCGACTTCGTCGACGATCTCGCGAAGATGGAACGGCTTTGACAGCACCTTGGCGCCAGCAGGGGTCGGCGCCCCGGAGGACAGTGCCACAGCCGCAAATCCCGTGATGAAGACGATCTTCATGGCCGGGTCCAGTTCGGCGCCGCGGCGCGCGAGTTCGATGCCATCCAGGCCCGGCATGACGATATCGGTCAGCAGCAGGTCGAAGACTTCCCGTTCGAGCGCAGACAGGGCACTTTCACCGTCGGCATAGTCCTGGATTTCGTGCCCGGCGCGGCGCAGGGCAGCGGCCAGGAACATGCGCATGGAGTCATCATCTTCGGCCAGCAATATCTTGGTCACGCGGAAAGCCCTCTTCTCGGTAGAACCCTAAGCATAAAGACCTAGTTCGGTAAATCAGGCGTGAATACGCACCCCGGCAAAGCCGTAAATTTGCGCCCCAACTGCCCGTTGATCGGCGAAAAGGCTTGACCTTCAGGCAAACAGAGAAACGATGTAGTGGATGACAGACGCCCCCCAATTTCTTGACAGGCCTGAACATTTTGAGCGGTCGCCCATTCTGGCGGAGGGCGCGTCGGCGACGGTTGGGTATGAAATCCCCTATCTGCTGCAAATACCTGAAAAAATGTCTGCGCCGGTCGTTTTTGCCTCGCCGCATTCCGGCAGCCTCTATCCGGGTGACATGCGCGAGGCCCTCTGTGTGCCCCTGGAGACCGTCCGCCGGACGGAAGATGCGTTTGTAGATGAGCTGTTTCGCGCAGTCCCTCACAAGGGCGGCATCCTTGTTGCGGCGAAATACGCCCGCACGGTCGCAGACCTCAACCGGGACCCAAGGGAACTGGACCCGGACATGTTCAGCGACGGCGTCCCTCGCCCATGCGGCATGCCCACCGCCCGGGTCGACGCCGGGCTGGGCTGCCTGCCCCGCGTCGCGGCCCGGGGAGAAACCATCTATGGCCGCCGCCTCACCCGCGCCGAAGGCGAAGCGCGCCTGTCCGGCATTCACGACCTCTACCATCAATGTCTGGCGACAGAGCTCGGCAGCCTGAAGGAACGCCATGGCCGCGCTTTCCTGATCGACTGTCACTCCATGCCCAGCGTCCAGCCCGGCCGGCGAAACCTGGCAGACATCGTGCTGGGAGACCGGTTCGGCTCCAGCTGTGATCCACGCCTGACCGGACGGATCGAGCGGGCGTTTCGGGCGCACGGGTTCAGCGTGGCGCGCAATGCCCCCTATGCCGGCGGCTATACGACACGCCGCTATGGTCGGCCCAAACGCGACTTCCACGCTGTCCAGATCGAGATCAATCGCGGCCTCTATATGGACGAGCATGCCGTGGCGACGAATTCGGGCTTTGAGCAGTTGCAGCAGACCTTGGCCAGTATTGTCGACGAGATCCTCTCAGTGGCAGGTCAGATCGGCCAACGTTGACCTGACTGACCCCGCACCTGCCCCAATGCCTTGTTTTCAAAAAAAAGGCCGCGCTACGAGAGCGCGGCCAAGGTCAAAGGGAGGAAACGCCAGAGGCGTCTGCACCGGAGTGCATGACCAGATTTATGTTGCGGCGCACAAAACGCAACAGTTGAATCCGCAAAAGTCTGCATTTTCGAAATCCAGCCCAAATTTTAGGCAAATCTGCTTATCGGCACGCCATTTGCGTAGGACCAGTCCGAACATCCCGTTTTGGGACTGATACCGGTCCCATACGCAAGGAGCTGAACATGGCTGATGAAACAGACCTGCACGTGGGCAAACGCCTTCGCCGCCGCCGCCGACTGCTTGGCATGACCCAGCAGGACCTTGCGAGCCAGGTGGGTGTGCGTTTCCAACAGATCCAGAAATACGAGTGCGGCGCGAACCGCATTACGGCATCCCGCCTCTACGAATTGGCCAAGGCCATGAACGTATCGGTGCAGTATTTCTTTGATGGCATTCCCGCTGCTGACGCTCCGGACGCCGCCAATGATGCCGAACGCATGGAAGGCGACATTCTCTCACAGAAAGAGACGCTGGAACTGGTCCGCGCCTATTACCGCCTCGGCGAACGCCCGCGCAAACGCCTGCTGGAACTGGCCAAGGCGCTGGAAGGCGACACGAGCAGTACAGGCGTCGCTTGACGACCTCTGCCGGGCGGGGCAAGCCCTGCCCGGATGACAAATTCCTTCTCCCTTGAAGATGAGCTGGCCTTCGCAGGCCGTCTCGCAGATGCGGCCTGGACAGCCATCCGGCCGCATTTTCGTGCGCTGGATGCGGTCGACAACAAGATCACCACTGCCCAAGCCATGTTTGACCCGGTCACGGCCGCCGATACGGGCGCCGAAACCGCTATGCGCGCCCTGATCGAGGCGGAGCGGCCTGATCATGGCATCATCGGCGAGGAATTTCCCGCTAAACCCTCGAAGAACGGGTTCACCTGGCTGCTCGACCCGATTGATGGCACGCGCGCCTTCGTGGGCGGGTTGCCGAGTTGGACGACGCTGATCGCCTTGTGTGACGAAGCCGGCACGCCCCTCATCGGCATCATTGACCAGCCGGTTCTGGACGAGCGTTATCTCGGCTGGCCGGGCGGCGCAGCTCTTCAGCATGCGGGCGAGCAAAGCCCGATCCGGGTGTCTGATTGCCGCGACTTGCGCGAAGCGGTCATCTCCACGACGGATCCATTCATCCTGAACCCGGCCGAACAGGGCGCCTGGACGCATTTGCGTGCCACCGCCCGGATCAGCCGCTATGGCCTTGATGCCTATGCCTATGCCCGGCTCGCCGCTGGCACGATCGATCTTGTGGCGGAAAGCAGCCTGAAGGCATGGGATGTGGCAGCGCTGATCCCCGTGGTACGCGGCGCAGGCGGCCTCGCGACAGACTGGCGCGGCAATCCGCCGAAGCTCGGGGGCCAGATCGTCTGCTGCGCCAGCGCGGAAATCCTCGAACAGGCCCTGCTGGCGCTTCGGCGATCCGCCGACACTTGAGCGCCTAGGGGCCCTCGACCTCATATCCTTTGGCTTCCAGCATCTCGATGACGCTGTCTTCACCCGCCAGATGGCCGGCGCCCACCGCGATCAACCGCGTGCCGGGCTCATCCAGCATGGCTTCGATCTTTCCGACCCAAACCTCGTTGCGCGATTTCAACAACGCCTCATAAACCTCGTCTGAGCCCATCATGTCCGGATTGGACATGAGCAGGCCGATGCCATGCACATCGCCATCGACCCATTCGGAGACCAGCGTGTCGAGCACGTCGCCGCCTTCCTCGATCGACTCCGCAGAGCTGACCAGAAAATCCACCTGAACGTCGGTCGGCATGTTAGCGAGCCGGCCAAGCTGCTCATCAATCGTCTCCAGATAGGCAAATGACTTGCCCGCCGCGCGCGCCTCAGCGCCCAGCACGGTCTCAACGCCGGAATTCGGGTCGAAGCCCTCTTTCTTGATCTGCAGCACGGACAGATTGACCGCCGCCCACCAGGGCCGGAACGGCTCTATCGCGCCGAGCGGCAGGCCGACATGGTCCAGCGCTTTCTGCAATTCCGCGCGCTCCAGTTCACTGAGCAGGCTCGACAATTGCTGGCCGCCTTCGAGCATCCCCTCCGACGAAATGAATTTCATCATTTCGGACGCGGCCGCCTGGCTCGTCACATCCGCCTCGAAGACAATCGTGTCGGCCTCGGCGAAGGCGGAATCCATCTCGTCACTGCGCCAGTCCATATCCGGACGGAGCAAATGCACCGTGCCGAAAATATAGAGCGTCGTGTCTTCGTCACTGAGCGTCCAGAGCGCCGGCTCCCCTGCCCCGCGCGACGCCTCGGCTTCGGCCAGGGCGTCTTCATAGGCGGCTTTCTGGGCTTCCAGCTGCGCGGCCCGGTCGGCGCTTTCGTCCCGCGAAATTGGCTTATCGGCCCCTTCATCAGGCCCACAGGCCGCAACGCCGAGCAACAGCGCCATCGCTGCCCCTGTCATGACAGTGGAAAACTTCCGCATCTCTGACTCCTGAAATTATGTCTGTTCCAGACCTATCCCAATCGGACCCACGTGCAAGCGCCGAGCGCCGCGCAAACCGCATTCCGGCGTTGCACTCGGCCGCAGCTTGCCGTATTCACCGGCTTCGGTTTGCACCCATAGCTCAGCTGGATAGAGCGCTGCCCTCCGAAGGCAGAGGTCAGAGGTTCGAATCCTCTTGGGTGCGCCAATACTTTCAAAGCCTTAGCGACCTCTGAAAATTTCACTTCAATATGCAAGTAACCACATAGTAACCACGCTCGCCCGTTCTCAATGGAAACGGGCCGGATTTTGGTTGACCAAGGCAGGGCCGTCCTTCAACCTCAGATTAACGTGATTTCGTCTGATACTGAGGCTTGTTGGCAATGACAGCACGCGCAATCTTGTTGGCCACCACCCTAGTAGCCGGATGCACCCCGTCCTCGATACCTGATAACTGTATCGGCGGATGCCTCGACGCTTGCGAGCAAATGTCATCCAGCAAAATCCAAGCTTGCGTTGGTCAGTACAGTTCTGGTTATGAAATGGGCTTTCAGGATGGACTAAAAAACATGCTTACGGATGGTGTAAACACTGAACCTTTCGTAGCGGGCTATTGGGACGGGCATGCCGATGGCCTGGCAAGTCGACCGACACAGTAATTATATACAGACCCGCAAACCATGCCCAATAATGTCTCCAAGTTTATTGCAATTGCCATCCTTGCTGCTGTCCACCTCCCAACTGGAGCATCCGCGTGGCAGCTGGCTGACGACACGGACTATGGCTGCGTAGTTGAAAGCGCCCATTGGTCACAGTTTGACGGAGAGTCCGGCGTTTGGACGAATGCCCCAAAATCATTGAAGGTACGCTTGGCCAATTGCTCAAACTCTAAGATGATACCATGCCAAGCGAACGACGGCTTTGGAAGAGTATTGACCATTTCCCCTCGGCTAGTTGGGGAAGAAGGAGTTACAACTTACTGGGGGCTTTTCGACTCCTATTCCAACGCACTAGGCGGAAGCATCCAGTTGATCGAGGACGTTTTGTACGGGGCGACGATTGGCACTACATCGGATCGAAACACGGCTGTTTTTTTACTTTCAGCACGCTGTTTCAAGCTCGGCAACTAAATCTATAGCCTAAATATGTGCCCCCTAATCGAGCGACTGATTCGCACTGACTAGACATTTTACAGCCTGAGCCCAAGCGGAGTACTTGCCGTGCTTCCAAGCATATCTGTTCCCCTTCGGTGCACCAGGACTCGACCCCCCATGCATCCGGCAACGCCCGTTCTTCATTGGTCGGCTTTTGCAGCGACCACCCGCACGTGTCTTAGCTCCGCACGACGCTTTAACGTCTGGCATATCTCAAACTCCGTTCCCACAACGCATGGGGTTGTTTCTCACATTTTTTGCCAGCCTCCCCTGTGCATCGACAGATATGCCGATACTGTTGTCGCAACGGGGACAAAGAATGCCTAAACCGAACCACATTTTGCAGTTCATCACACTTATGTTGCTTTGCGTGAGCTCAGCAGTTTTACCAGCATATCCAGACAAAACGATCCCACCAGACTCGGGCACTCGGTTTGATAAGAAGTTTGCGTGCTCCTACACCCCGAACGAGCTCTTCGTTATGTCCGCAGCTTTGTTCGAGCCAGAATACGTGACAGAGCTGTCTCCTAAAGCGGCTCAATTGGCAGACTCGTTGTCCGTTGAAGAAAGGACTCAGTTCTTCGTGGACGTGCTACAGATTGCCGCGAACCGAGGGCTGCCGGTCGCGCAACTTCAACTAGGTTTGGTCCATTTAAACGGAGCGCCAGGCTTGATACAGAATGAGTCTAAGGCGCTCATATGGATAACACGAGCTGCTGATCAGGGGCTCGTAGACGCTCAAATCACCGCATCCGCACTATTTGCCTCGGGCGTTGGCGCAGCCCCCGACTACGACAAAGCTTATTTTTGGTCGCTAATATCCCTTTCCTCGTATGACCAACCGCTCTTGCCCGGTCTATCCGACCGTCCTTCCCAGATTCGACACAAGCAAAAACTGGAACAGCTATTATCAACCGATCGCCGCATCGCAATGCAAGCGACTGCGGCGAATTGGGAGCCGACAAAGATTGGGGATGGATGCGCTGTCACGTCGATCGAAGAGTGAGAATTTAAGTGGTGGTGTCGACATTCCCCACAATCGCCTGACCACCATCATGCACGTGGACATGCTCGACAGTCACTTTCTGCTGCCCGCCCCTGCGTGACTTTTCCAAAGTGGCCAGGTGCTGAGCATAGGCGCGCGTCAACTTGGTGGAAAACTTCAGGTTCAGTTCGCGCCCCTCGAAAGTCTGCCCTGACAAGGTCGCGCGGGCCATGCAGTTCATCGCGGTCTCGTGGATCGCGACCATCTGCGCCGCCAGCATCGCTTCAGCACCGGTCTTTGGAGCCAACTCGTCCAACATCGCGAGAGCGCGGTTCAAACGGGTCGCATCCAGACCACTGGTATCCACATCATATAGCTTGATAAGCTGCTGGAGCAGGAAGGTTACCGCGCCATGATGCTTCAGGCCCGTGACAGAATGGAGACGCAAAATTGAGGCGTCCACATCCGCACCCCCGTATCCAATCACAAGCCTGTCGTCTTCGCGGGTCAGAGACAGAGTAGGCGGTTCAGGGCGTGCGCTCTTGGCTACCGCTAGCTCCAACGCAAATCCTCGTTCTGCATCGTTGAGGCCGCCTAACAAGTCCTCTTCCTGCAGATCCGCTTGCTGCATTGCCTGTTCAGTCATGCTGCTCTCCTAACATGGGCGGCTTAGGCCACCCCTATGGGTATAAAGGCGGTACTCATCCGGAACCGTCGATCACCTTGAAACCGCTGCGGCGGGTACCGGAACTGGACAGTGTTTCTCTCTGTCGGTACTCAGATGGGCCGTTTCTTCTCGGACGGTTCCGCATTGGTACCGACGCTTTGTTTTTCGATTTCGAATCCGCGCGCCATTTCTGCCAGTCACGGCTGGCTGGGTGCCCGCAATACGGAACATCTGTCAGCGTATACTCTGACGCCAGGCGACCATACCACTGCCCCCGCTTCCGAAGTTTCGCAAACCCCTTCTCCTCCAGTTCCTTGAATGCCCTGCCAACAGTCGACTTGCTCATTCCCAGCAAGTCAGCCGCACGCTGGAAGCTCAGCGACACCTGACCGTTATTGTGGCCGTTAAACTGCGTTCGCAGTTCAATCCACACCTTCAGCGCCGGGCCGCTGAGAGAGCGGAACGCTTCACTGTGCGCCATCGAATAAGGGATGGCCAGAAACTGGCCATCCCCCTTTGTGCGCCCGGTCGCGTTAATCCCACGATGACGTTTCTTACGCGGCATCTTTTGCCTCCGCGAACAGAACGAGGCTATGCAGCACATACCGCGCATGGTTGCCTGGAAAGAGTCCTGAGTGGCGCTCAGTGACCGTTTCGATATCGACGCCCATTGCACGCAAATTGTGAACGTACCCACTCCAGCGAGGCGCTGGGTTCTCTATGGCCGTGCATCCAGCCTGCCCTGCCGCTGCAAGCTCAATCAATGCCCATTCATCCCTGCCTCTGGCCTCGATGACGTGAGAGCCGTTTGCGCCGATGATTTCGTATCTCGCCATATCAGCCTTCCTCCACGTGGAACCCAGCCAGGCGGGCGTACAATGCGGCAGTCGACGGTGGATAGACTCCGCGCCGCTGGATCTCTCTTGCGGCGAGGCTGCGCGCCCTTTGGCGACGCCGGAAAGAATCGGCCCAAGCGAATAAGGGAAGCTCATAATCATTGCGCGCACCACGGCGACGCGTTACTTTCCGTCTCATCGAAAAGTCTCCTGTACGGGGGGTTTTGTCGATAGACCCCGGCGGTGGACTGCAATTCCGCTCCGGGGTCGATTTATGTTCGAGGCTCGCATCACGCCGCCTCAGACGTGCTCTGGCGTTGTCGAGTTTCAAGCCAGGCTTCAACATCGCTCCAACGATATCGGACGCTTCTACCCAGTTTTACGAACGGGGGCGTATGAGGCTCACCCCGCATTCGGCGTTTAGCCCACGTAGTCGTTCCGGTTGAAGTGCGGCGGGCCAACTCCGCTGTGTCGATAATTTGATCTTGCATTGGATCCTTCCTTTCTTCTCAGACGACAAGTCCAAGAGGTTAGAAGTATCTCATCATTGCCCTACATAGTCGCGACTGAAAAAAGGGGGGTTATTTTTGTCCTCGCGTTGTAGCGGAACGCGCCTCACGAAGACTGGAGCGTAGATCGTTTACGTCTCTCCCGAGTCGGCGTTTAAACGAACTCACAATCATGTCTGAAATCGCCGATCCGTAGTGGACCGTATGCACATCGTCGTCTTCCTCTAGTAGCTCCCGAAGTTCCACAGCACCTTCACCTTCTTGCAACTTTTGCGACCAAAACCCGGCAAGCTCTTCACAAAAAAGAATATACTCAACCTGAGTGACCTTCTTTAGTTCGGCTTCCCAATTCTTGAGTGTAAATTCGCTTACTCCAACGAGGGTACCTACCTCGCGGCGCGCCTCAAATTTTTTGGTCCCCGATCCATGCCTAAACAGTACCTCCTTGACGATGGCCAACTTCGCTGAAAACATTTTGCGAGGTTGTCCATGACGTTTTTCTACAGGGGAAAACAGTTTTGACTCTGAGCCAAAGATGACGTGGAACATTTCGTGGTGAGCAAATTCACTCCAGATCGTGCTAGCGCATCTGGCGCGAGTCATTTCGAGCATCACATGTTGAATCTCTTTTTGATCTATCCCCTTCCCGTTCAATAAATCATGGATTGCATCGATCTCTGGGAGCGATTCCAAATCGCTCTCGTCACTTCGCATTTCGAGCACCCGGCCAATTTCCTCGAATAGCCAAGTATCATCGTCCGGCAATAAATCGCGAAGTGGTTCGACTAGCTTGGCAATCTCTGAATAATTCTCATACCTATACACTCCTCTGCAAACATCCTCCGCCCAAACCACTCCCAATTCGTAGATTCGCCAAAAATACTGCGTGGCGCGCGTGGCAGATTCTGTCCGTACGAACTCTGGATCAACGTTTAGTCGAGACGCATCTTCGTAGCAGTCAAACATCAAATCCAATACCTGATGCGCTTCGGCCCTTGCTTCGCTGATCAATCTATTCCGCTCAATTGAAACCAATCGCAAATCCCTCGTTCATTTGAATCCATCTGAATACAATCGTTTTTGCATTGCACGCCCTACTGTATCGGACACACTACGTAATGGGTCTTCTTGCAAATGCGCGTACCGGGACGTCGTAGAAGAGTTTTTATGCCCGAGTAACGTCCCAACAATAGGCAGGCTAGCACCACTTGAAACCGCCATGCTGGCGAAGCTGTGTCGCAGGTCGTGCAGGCGAACACCAAACAACCCGGCTGCATTACGTATCCGTCGCCAGACTTTCGGAGCACCTACATAGAAACCATCCGACTGCGACGACGGAAATACGTAGTCAGACATATTCTGGCGAGGAAGAGACTTGAGCAATTGAACCGCCGCGCCATTCAACATGATTAGTTTTTGGCCGGTCTTGGAATCAGAGAGGCGAAGGTAGCTGTACT
The DNA here is from genome assembly GCA_002414505.1 of Hyphomonas sp. UBA5111. Taxonomy (GTDB): domain Bacteria; phylum Pseudomonadota; class Alphaproteobacteria; order Caulobacterales; family Hyphomonadaceae; genus Hyphomonas. Next base: position 9,954 of record DHZF01000108.1, read on the forward strand.
GCCAATCGACTTCCGACCAGCGCAGGCTTTCAATTTCGCCCTTTCGTGCGCCAGTGAGGATGAGCAGTCGAATGATAGCAATGGCATAGGGGTTTTCACCGTCCGCTTCGGCAGCCATCAGAGCAGCGCCCAATGTTTGCAACTCATCACCATCGAGGAAACGTTCATTGCGGCGGTCGCGGAAACGTTTCACCCCGCGAACCGGATTCTCTTTGATCCATCCGGCTTCCACTGCGAATGAGAATATTCCCCCCAGAAGCCCCACCGTGCGAGCAGCAGTACCCTTTCCACCTTTGACAATGGCTCGACCCCGCTTCCCGGTCTTTAAGTCGGTAGCAGTCTTCCCAACCGCAACATCCTGCATGAATTGGGAAACATCTGCGCGAGTCACGTCTATAATACGCCGATGGCCCATCAGAGGCTTGATATGACGTTCAATGCGCCCCCTGTCCGTTGCGAGCGTTGAAGCCTTCTTCGTCCCTACTCCAACCTGAAGATACCGGTCGCAAAGCTCCGAAACGGTCAGCACAGCCTTGTCTGCCTGCTTGACCTTTGCCGGGTCCGCCCCCTGAGCAACCTGTCCAAGTATCTTCGCCGCCTCTTTGCGAGCCGCATCGGGCGTCCAGGGCGAACCGTGCGCGCCAATCGTCATACGGCGCGTGGGAGAGCCGCGACCTGTTCCCACTCTGTATTTACAGACATAGCTCTTACGTCCGCCCGCACAGACCTTCAGGCCAAAGCCCTTTAGGTCAGCGTCCCAGAGAAAATAGTCTTTCTCTCTAGGTTTGGCCCCGTTCACGACTGAGAGGGAAAGGCGCTTGGACATGGTGGTTACCCTCGACGACGAATAACCACATAGTAACCACGCCAGAGGGAAACACAAGAAACCTTAAGGAATGTCGAGACGTTTGATTTATTGATTTTTCTCAGGTTTTATCAAGTTTTGGCGAGACCAGATATCTTAGGAAATCTTATTCCCCTGCCCTCCGAAGGCAGAGGTCAGAGGTTCGAATCCTCTTGGGTGCGCCATATTCCCGGTTAAGTGTTTGCACCCACGGTCTCGATCAGCCCAATTCCCCAACATCCAGATATGGTGCGGCATCAAGCGCTTCGGCGTCGAGGAGGCCCGCGGCGCGTTCCAAAGCAGCGACGAGCATGGCTTGTTCCCAGTCGGGCAGAATGTCGAAGCGGACGGCGAAGGTCTCGTGCAGCGGGTCCGGCGCGACGGACAGCGCCTCCTTTCCCTCCGGCAAGAGGTTCAGCCAGACCCGGCGGCGATCCGTGTCACAGCGGCGCCGGGCAATCAGGCCGCGCGCTTCCAGTTTGTCGACGAGGCTGGTGATCGTGGCGTGCTTGAGCTGAGTTCCCTCCGCCACATGGCCGGCGGATATCTCCCCCTGCTCGTCCAGCATCCGCAACACCGTCAATTGCGACGGGGTCAGCCCGGCCGTCTGGGCGAGGCGTTTGGAGGCGAGTTCGGTCATACGCTGGATCTTGCGCAAGGCAATCAAGGCATCATCGGACCGTGTGCTCACATGAGAAACCCTATTCAGGCGCGAGGTCTGGCCCCAGCGCAGCTTTCAGAGGCTGAAGGTGTGCCTCATAGGGGCGCCATTGTTCAAGTCCGCTCTTGTTGATCGGGCGGCGTACCTGTTCGGAGCTCGCCGTGCGCACAGCCCGGTCAGTCTTGTGAAAGTCGACACACGCCCGGTCGAAGGGCAGGTCGCAATAGTCGAGGATACGCCGTACCTGGCCTTCGAGGTCATCGAGCACGTCTTCATGCTGGACCCGCAGGATGCGCCCCTCTGGCAGGACTCTGTCCCAATGCGCCATCAGGTCGACATAGCCGCGATAATAATTGCCGATATCGTCCAGGCTGTAAGTGAATTCCTGACCTTCCGCGAACAGCTGTTTGAAGCCGGACCAGCAGCAATCCATCGGGTTGCGCCGTGCGTCAATGATCTTGGCATTCGGCAGGATCAGATGAATCAGGCCGATATGCCGGAAATTATTCGGCATCTTGTCGGTGAAGAAGGCCGCGCCCTGACGATGGATGCGCGTCGTTTCGATATATTCCTCGCCAAGCGCCTTGAACTCCGCCGCTGGCAGTTCATGCAGGATGCGGGGATAGCGTTCCCGATCCGTCAGCTGCTTGCGGCCGCGCAGACGATGAGCGAGCGACAGGATGTTGGGCAGCTCCAGCGTTCCGTCCACGTCCGGATGCGAGGCGAGAACCTGCTCGATCAGGGTTGAGCCAGCGCGCGGCAGACCGAGAATGAAGATCGGGTCCGGTGCAGCGCACCCTTTCCCGCCCTGGGCCTCGAACAGATCGGCCGTGCAGATGGCTTTCTGCGCGTCAAACTCGGCATGCATCTGCTCGGTCGTGTAGCGCACCGTCTGGTGCTTCAGCGCATTGCCTTGTGCATAGGCGGCAAAGGCGGCGTCATGATTGCCGCGGTCTTCCTGCGCCTTGCCAAGGGCATAGGCGATGTGGATGCGGGACATGTGGTCAATGTCCGGCGCCGCGAACTGGGCCTCGAGCCGGGAAAGTTCATCATCGCCGAAGGTATAGGTCTTCAGATTTGCGAGACCATACCAGGCATCCCCCTGCCCCGGCGCAATCTCGGTTGCAGCCTGGTAGGAGGCGATGGCATCCTCCGTACGCCCATAGGTCTTCAGGGCATGTCCGCGTGAGACAAGCGTCGCCGGATCATTCGGAATTTTCTCGAGAACGCGCTCAAAATACTCCAGCGCCGTTTCATAGTCGCCCGCCTGCATGCTTTCGATCGCAAAATGCGACTGGAACAAGGGATTGTCCGGGTCGCGCGCCATCAGCACTTTTGCCTGCTCAAGCGCCTCGGCGAATTTCTGCCGCTTGCGCAGCACCTGGATATAGTCGAGCCGGAGCTGGATATTGTCGGGGTCGAGATCGACGGCACTTTCCAGCAGGAAGTCTGCATCTTCCTGCACACCGAGACGCGAGCCGATATCGGCCAGCAAGCGCATGCCCTCTACATGCGTCGGATGGCGCTGCAGGAAGGCGCGGGCGATTTCTTCGGCACGAAAGACGCGGCCTTCATGAATATGATTGGTCACGGCTTGCAGGTCACGCGGCAGAGCGCGCACTCGCTCAGCCTGCGCGCGGGCATTGCTGGCCGCGTCTTCATTGCCCGCCTGCCGGTACAAATCGCCCAGCGCAGACCAGCTGGCAATGAGCGCCGGGTTGTAGCGCGTTGCGCGCTCATAAGCGCCGATGGCACCGGACATATCGCCGAGCTTCCGCTTGAGGTGACCTTCTTCCTGATAGGCCCGGCCGAAATCCGGAGATGCCGTCTTCAAGGTTGCAAGATGTGCCAAGGCGTCGGCGCTGCGGCCCTCATAGCGCGCGCAGACCGCCGCCATGTAAAGCGCGTCCTTGTGGGTTGGGTCCTCCGCCAGTACGGTCCCGGTGATCCGCGCGGCGGCAGCGAAGTCGCCTGCCTGAATGGCTTTTTGTGCGTCCCGAAGGGCGAGGTCCGGATCGGCCGTGGCGGTCATGGCGTGGCGTGCAACTCCAGTCAAAATGAAAACAGCGCCCTGAACCTGTCAGGGCGCTGTGTCTGTATCAAGTAGGCGCCTGTGTCCTAGTAGTCGTAGGAGACGCGAATCCCGATCGTGCGCGGGCGCATCGGCGTGATGCGTTCGCGGTCATAGACGAAGCTGCCGCTAAGCTCGGCATATTCGTTGGTCAGGTTCGAGGCGAAGATCTCCGCGCCCCAATTGTCGCCCGTGACGCCCATCGAGCCGCCCAGGGTGACATAGCCATCAAGGTCCATCTTGTTGATCTCGATGACATCGCTGACGGAGTCGTCGGAGAACACGATCTGCGGCATGACATGCGCGGTGAGGCGCTGGCCAGCCACTTCCTGCTCGAGGTCCCACTCATACCGAACACGCAGATTGCCCTGATAGGCTGGCGCGAAGGCGAGGTCGGACCCTTCAACAACATCATCTGTCGGAACGAGCACTTCGGTGATTTCCGTATCCAGCAACGAGAACGCACCCGCAATGGTCAGGCCGTCAACGGAGGCCGGGGCCCAGGTGAAGTCGCCTTCGAGGCCCTGGATCTCGGCATTGGCTGCATTGTCAGAGAAGAACAAATTCACGATCGACGGGTCGAAGATCGTGGTCTGCAGGCCTTCGATGTCAACGAAGAAGGCCGATCCGTTGAAGCGAAGCGAATTGTCGAACAGTTCGGTTTTCCAGCCGAGTTCGTAATTCTTCACTTCATCCGTATCGACCGCATACGGCACCGTGTAGCCGCCGGGGCCGGAGGCGCCGCCAGGACGGTTCAGCAGGCCGGCGCGGAAGCCTTCAGAATACGTGGCGTAGAACATGACGTCGTCGGTTGGCGTCCATTCCCCGGTCATCTTGTAGATCATGCCGTCGGTCGAGGCCTTGTCCGGCGCTTCTGCAGGACCGTCCGGGCCATAGATGAACGAGATGTTCGTTCCGAAGACCTGCTGGTCGCTTTCCGTGAACAGATTGTAGAAGGACGAGTTGGCGCTGCCTTCCAGATCGACTTCGACATCATAGTAGCGCGCGCCAACTGTAAGCGCGAACTGGTCGGAAATGTCGAACGTCGTTTCCCCGAACAGACCCATCTGCTGATCGGTCCGCAGAATATCATTGCGAAAGATCACCCCTTCCGGGAATGGGCCCGCTTCACTGTAGTATCCAGGATACACGCTTCCGATCTGACCGACCGCATCCACATTTGTCAGAGGATAGTTCGGCGCAAAACCGATGGTGCCATCCGTATAGGCCACTTGCGTTGAACCCGGATAGACGAAGTCGTTGCGCTCCGCCAGTTCCAGATCGCTGTAGAAGGCGCCGAAGGTGGCGCGCCAGCGATTTTCGCTCGGCGTGTTGAAGCGCAGTTCATGCGTCTGCACCTTCGTCTCACTGTGCGAATTCACGAACAGGTTCGGCGCGTAGCAATTGCCGGTCGGCGCACCTGACGGATAGGTGACCGAGTAATCACAGATATAGTAAGGCAGATACTGGCCGACGAAGAGATAGTCGGAATAGTCGACCGTCTGGTCCGTGGTGCGGTCCGTGTACGCGCCGGTATAGAGCGCTTCGAGCGCGCCGAGGCGGCCTTCCAGCGTCCAGGACGTGTTGTGGAACTTGTCTTCGATGTTCTCAGGCGTGAAGCGGACAATATCGTAATCATCCAGCTCCGGATCGGCGGCGAAGACACCGTCGGATTCGATCTGCTGCTGGGCATGCGTAATCAGCAGGTCCCAGTCTTCATTGATCTGGTACATGCCGCTCAGGCGGAAGCCCTGATAGGTGACATCATTGATGTCATTTTCGACAATGTTGCTGTTGTTGGCGTCGACAAAGTTGACGCCGGACAGGTCCGCGCCCGCCTGGAAACCCTCGCGCTGCGCGCTGACTGGAACGCCATTCGCACGAACGGTGCCCTCAGAGCGGAAGCGGGCAGAATCCCGAACCGACAGCGTGCCACCAACATTGTCGATATACCCGCCCTGGGTGTCATTATAGACGACACCGCGCAGGGCCAGCTTGTCATTGACGGGAACGTTGATCATCGCTTCGACGCTGTTGCTCATCTCGCCGCCATCGGTGAACGAGGTCGACGCGCTGAAGCCTGCATCAAAGCCGCTGAAGGAGGGCTTGTTCGTGATCATGCGGACCGTACCGGCCTGCGAGCTGGAGCCGAACAGCGTCCCCTGAGGCCCGGACAGGACTTCGACACGCTCGATATCGGCGGCATAGACATCCAAATTCCGGCCCGGCTGGGCCAGCGGCTGTTCGTCCAGATAGAAGCTGACATTCGGCGCGAGACCGGCCACGCCGGCAACTGTCAGGTTTGGCGTCGTCGAGGCGAGGCCGCGAATGTAGATCGTGTTCTGGCCGGGGCCGGATCCGCCTGCCGTGACCCCCGGCAGCTGGACCAGATAATCGGAGAAATTCTTCACGCCGAGTTCGCGGAGTTGCTGTTCGCCAAGAGCCGTAACAGCAACGGGCACGTCCTGCGCGCTTTCCGTCCGCTTGGTCGCGGTGATGGTCACCGTTTGAAGGCGTTTTGCGCTTGCCGGCTCTGCCGGAGCGTCCTGCGCCAGAGCAAGCGGCGCAACGAGTCCGGCCATCGCAATCAGCGAGGCTCCGTACTTGAGTTTATTCATAGGTCTTCCCTTTGGGTCGTCTCCAGCCATGGCGCGCCAGGAATTGCGGCGCAGCTCGGAACTAATGACTGCTCGATGCGTCCGACCTACTAGGTTATTTCGATCATAGAAAGGTTTTGCCCGGTCATTGAACTGTCACGCACGCCAAACTCGTAGAATGTGTTGCATCAAGAGCGCACTTCTCACACCGGGCGCGCAGATTTCCTCAGATCAATGCTTTGATAATCGACGGATTTGCGGCAGAAGCCCGGCATGGACACAGATACTTCCGACACGCCGTCTGCCCTCGTCACCGAGGATGAAGAGGCTCTTTTCGTATACGAAACCGACTACGAAATCGGACAGGACAATATCGAAGTCGCCGGGCTCGACATCCACAATCCGGTCTTCTTCCTGAGCGCGGGCCTGATCATTGTCTTTTCAGGCATCAGCCTCCTGTTTCCGCACATTTCTTCTGAATACCTGACCGCCGCCCGCACATGGACCTTGCAAAGCGCGGACTGGCTCTTCGCCCTGACGGCTGTCCTCGTCTTCTTCTTCTGCATCGCCCTGACCATCAGTCCACTCGGCAAGATCCGGCTGGGCGGGCCGACGGCGACACCGGATTTCACCATCATCTCCTGGGTGGCCATGCTGTTCGCCGCAGGCGTGGGCGTCGGATTCATGTTCTATGGCGCGGCTGAGCCGCTCGCCTATTATACAGACTGGTACGGTATGCCGCTGGATGCCGACCCCCTTTCGGCCGAAGCGGAACGCCTTGCCTATAGCGCAACCATCTTCCATTGGGGCCTCGCCCCCTGGGCCATCTATGCCATTGTCGGTCTCGCGCTGGGCTTTTTCGCCCATAATAAAGGCCTGCCGCTCAGTATCCGGTCGGCCTTCTATCCCCTGCTGGGAGAACGCGTCTGGGGCTGGCCGGGACACATCATCGACCTGTTCGCCGTCGTCTCGACAGTTTTCGGGCTCGCCACGACGATTGGGATCGGAGCGACTCAGGCCACCAGCGGCCTCGCCTATCTGCTCGGCTTCGAACCGAATGTGGGCATCCAGATCCTGCTTATCGCCGTGATGACCGGACTGGCGGTCCTGTCCGTGCTGCGCGGCCTGGATGGCGGCGTAAAGCTGCTCAGCAACATCAATATGGGCATCGCCTTCGCCCTCTTGCTGTTCGTGATCATTGCGGGTCCGACCGTCCTGATCTTCACCGGGATAGGCGAAAACCTGCTCGCCTACATGACCGACACACCGGCGCTGACCAATTGGGTGCGCCGCACCGACATCGCCTGGTTCCACGACTGGACCATCTTCTACTGGGCCTGGTGGATTTCCTGGTCGCCTTTCGTCGGCATGTTCATTGCGCGCATTTCGAAAGGCCGGACGGTCCGGGAGTATTTCGCGGTCGTCCTGTTTGCGCCTGTCACCATCGGCATCATCTGGTTCACGGCGTTCGGCAAGACCGCGATCGCTCAGTTCAAGACCGGCGAGGGCGAACTCGGCGAGGGCATGAGCAGCGCCTCACTCGTCCTGTTCCAGATGCTGGCTGATTTGCCGCTTTCCGCCATCACGTCCACGGCGGCCATTCTCCTGCTCGTCGTGTTCATCGTGACCTCAGCCGATTCCGGCGCATTGGTTGTCGACACGATCACCAGCGGAGGGAAGACCAATTCTCCCCGCCGTCAGCGTGTCTTCTGGGCCTGCCTGATCGGCCTGACGGCTTCGGCCCTACTCTATGGCGGCGGCACGGATGTGCTGCAATCATTGCAAGCGGGCACGATCACAGCCGCCCTGCCCTTTACGCTGATCCTGCTGACCTGTTGCCTCAGCCTCTATATCGGCATGCGGGACGAATATCGCAGCATGAATGAAAGCGACGCCGCCGGATTCTAGACCGGTCAGGGCATGATACGCCAAGCGCTCTGTGGGCGCGGATCAGGTCTGTTTTCGGGACATATCAAGGGAAGAGATGGCACACCCGGAGCGATTCGAACGCCCGACCCCCAGATTCGTAGTCTGGTGCTCTATCCAGCTGAGCTACGGGTGCCTGCCTTGATGAAGGCGGACACATACAGTGAGGAATCGGGGGATGCAAGCCTGTTTGCCACGGAACTGTCATTCCTCTGCAGTGGGCTCTACAGCAACTGGCACAATGCCCGTGACAGTGCTGATCCAGCCTGAATATGCACTGACTCGCATATAGATTCCGGGGCTGTCCGGACGGGCACATCCAAGCCCCCAGCTGACCACACCGATCTGGACCGGGCCGTCCTCATAATTGCGGAGCACAAGGGGGCCGCCGCTGTCCCCCTGGCACGAATCCACGCCGCCCGCGCCAGCACAAATCTGCGTCGCCGGATCGACTGCCACCCCGGCAAGATCGTCCTCAAGGCCGTAATCCGCGATGCGGGCGGCAGTCTGCTTCTGACAGTCCTCCACGTCGACCAGCGGCACATATCCTTCCTGCAGGATCAGGCTCGGCGCCGTCACGTGTCGCCCAGTACGGCTCGTCCCGTCTTCGCTCTGCGCGGTCTCGCCGATTTTGCCATATCCGGCCACCAGCGTGTCTGCATAGGATCCGGTCATGTCGACCGCCCGCGCCGTCAGCCCCTCAAGGGGCGCAACTTCGCCGTCCCAGCGGCCTTCGATGCGCAACAGCGCCAGATCATGTCCCCGCTCCGGATTGCCGGAATCATAGTCCGGGTGGACAACAATCTCGGACACAGGGAACAGGGCGCTGGAAGGAACATCCATCAGGGAACCGCGACCAATGGCAAGCCCAACAGGGCCGAACCGCTCCATCGTCCGCCCCGTCGCATCGGGGAAATACTGCGCAGCCCGCCCATTGCTCTCGACGCGGATGCCCTCAACGCAATGTCCGGCCGTGATCGCCCATTCCGGAGAAATCATGGTCGCGCCACACTCATGATAGACTGATCGGCCTTGCAGCGCCTGTAGTGAGGCCATGCCCGGCCAATCCGCAGGGTCTGCATCTTCGCCGCCGACCACACAGGCCGTGGCGAGCGCCAACAGCCCCGCACCGAGTCCAATTTTCCATCCCAGCCCCATGTCGTCCCCCGTCAGCGATTGGCTTCAAACACGCCCCTTGCGATTGCCCGGGAAAGCGTGGAGGCCGCCAATTCTCCGATCCTCGCGACAAGTATGGCACGCTTCTCCTGCGAGGCAATCCGGCCCGACGACATCACGAAAAGTGCGTCGCCGTCGAAGGGCGCGAAGACAGGCCGGATGGCGCGGGAGAAGCCGGACAAGGCCATCTGCGCGACGCGCTTGGCCTCACTGGCCGTCAGGATGACGTCAGTGGCAATGCAGGCAATCGTCGTGTTCTGGCCGAGCGCGGGATTGGCCTTGGCGGCCCCCCAGTCCTCAGCGTCGGCAGCATAATCTTCCGGCGGGCGCTTGCCGCCGAATTCGCCATCGACCTCGAAGGGCCATGCCCAGAAAGCGTCCGTTCCGGGCATGTAAGCGGATCCGAAACAGTTCACACCCGCAAGTGCCCCGACTGTGATGCCGTCATGCGTCACGATACTGGCTGAGCCCGTTCCACCCGCAAAGGCCCCTGCCCGGGCGCCATAGCCGGCGCCTGCCCGCCCAAGCGGCACATCCGTTCCGCGCGCGCGAAAAGCGGTGAGACCAAGCGCCGCATAAGGAGAGACGTCGCCCCAGGATTTGTCGCCACCATTGGCGAGGTCGTAGAGGATTGCCGCCGGCACAATCGGCGTCCGCGGCACGCTGGTCAGGGGGACGAGCGCAAAGCCTCGGCCCTCCTGCTTCAGCCCGGATGCGACACCGTCCGCAGCCGCCAGCCCAAAGGCGCTACCGCCTGACAGGCAGACGGCATCGATGCCATCAACCAGCATGCCGGCAGACAGGAGGTCCGTTTCGCGCGTGCCCGGTCCACCACCGGAGACGGCAACCGCCGCAATCGCTGGCGCGTCCGGCACGATCACGCTGACCCCTGTGCGGACGCTGGCATCCTCTGCCTGCCCAACCTTTATGCCCGGCACGTCGGTAATGGTGTTTCTTGCGCCTGGTTTCGCCATAAGCTGTCGCCCTACCTTTCCCTCATGAGGGATGTTTCATAAGGTCTGCCGCAACACACGCCAAGCTGAAGGGGCACCTTATGAGACGTTTGCCGATTCTCCTCACCTGTATTGGACTCTCCGCCTGCGCGCCGGGCGGCGATGGCCAGTTCAATGCGACCGAAGAGGCAAGACGCGCGGCCGACGCCGCACAGCAGGCCGGATCGGTCGAAGAAGGTGTGGCCGAAATCGACCAGCCAACCCAGGAGGCCTGGACCAAGGGCGCCATGGTCGCCGCAGCAGACCCACGGGCCGTCGAGGCCGGTCTCGAAATGTTGCGTCAGGGCGGATCAGCAATTGATGCGGCCATCGCGGTGCACTCCGTGTTGGGCCTCGTCGAGCCACAAAGCTCCGGCCTCGGCGGTGGGGCCTTCATGGTCTATTATGATCATGCCAGCGATGAGATAACGGTCTTCGACGGCCGGGAAGTTGCGCCCGCCTCCACCACGCCCGACCATTTCATGAAGGATGGCAAGCCGTTGGGCTTCCTCGAAGCCTGGCAGTCCGGCAAGGCCGTCGGCGTGCCCGGCCAGATTGCCCTCTACAAGACATCGCACGAGGCTGCGGGCAAACTCGATTGGGAAACCCTGTTCCAGCCAGCCATCAAGCTGGCCGAAGACGGATTTGAAGTTTCGCCGCGCCTCGCCGAGCTTCTGGCAAATCCACGCCTGCGCGGCGCGGTGCGACTGGACGATCTGGCTGTGTCCTCTGAATATTTCTATCCGGGCGGCGAACCGCTTCCCGCAGGCTTCAACCGGACCAATCCGGACTATGCGGCCACGCTGACAGCCATCGCGGCGGAAGGACCTTCCGCCTTTTATGAAGGCGAAATCGCGCAGGCGATTGTCGACGCCGTGAATAGTGATGCGACGCCCGGCAATATGAGCCTTGAGGACCTGTCATCCTATTCGGTGAAAATTCGTCCTGCCCTGTGTGGTGATCGGGCGGATGGCTATCGCATCTGTTCCGCCCCGCCCCCCTCTTCCGGCGGCGTGACGCAGAACATGATCATGGGACTTTACGACCTGCTCGAGCCAACAACTGAGGCGGAGATGACCGAAGAGGGCTATTTGAAGGCCTTTGTCGACGCCCAGCGCCTCACCTATGCCGACCGGGACCATTATGTCGCCGATGCCGACTTCGTGCCAGTGCCGTCAAAGGATCTGATCAACCCGGCCTATCTCCGCGTTCGCGCAAAAGAAGCCTTCGCCCCCGATGCGGCGAGCTTCCCCGGCGATCCGGGTGTTGCGCTGGGCCGTGATCCGATCCGCCCGCTCTGGGGCGAGGATGCCACCGAGCATGCGCCGGGCACGACCCATATCTCTATCGTGGATGCAGAAGGCAATGCGGTCTCCATGACCGCCACAGTCGAAGCGGCCTTTGGCACCTCCCTCATGGTGCACGGCTTCATGCTGAACAATGAGCTGACAGACTTTTCGCGCGAGCCCACCAAGGGCACCAAACCGGTGGCCAATGCGCCCGGTCCGCTGAAACGCCCTCGCAGCTCGATGTCGCCCACCATCGTTTTCGATCCTGACGGTGGTCTGTTCATGGTCACCGGCTCGCCGGGCGGCAATTCCATCGTGGCCTATGTCTCGAAGACTCTGGTCGGCGTACTGGAATGGGGCAAGACGGCTCAGGAAGCGATCAATCTGCCGAACATCATCGCGCGCGGGGACACTGTCGGGGTCGAGATCGACGTGCCGGGCGGCATGGAAGCCGCCGACGCCTTGCGCGAAATGGGCTATGATGTGGAAGAACGAGAGGGTGAGAATTCCGGCCTCCACGTCATCATCGTACGGGAAGACGGACTCGAAGGCGGCGCCGACCCACGCCGGGAAGGGGTTGCGAAGCCTCTGGAATAGGTCCCATGGCCAAGCTCTATTTTTCCTATGCCGCCATGAATGCGGGCAAATCGACGATCCTGCTGCAAGCGGCCTACAATTACCGTGAGCGGGGGATGGAGGTCCTGTTGCTGACCTCCGCCCTCTACAAGGATGACGAGGACGGGCACATCTCTTCCCGGATCGGGATTGGCGCCGATGCCATTCTCTATACGGAGAAGACAGATTTGTACGCCCTCGTCAGCGACGCGGTCAGCAACCACACGCTCAGCGCCGTTTTCGTGGATGAAGCCCAGTTCCTGACCAACGAGCAGGCCTGGCAACTGGCCCGCATCGCAGATCATCTGAACGTGCCGGTGCTGGCCTATGGTCTGCGCACCGATTTCCGGGGCGAATTGTTCCAGGGCTCGGCGGCCCTGCTGGCCATTGCCGACTCCTTGCGCGAAATCCGGACGATCTGCGAATGCGGTCGCAAGGCCACGATGGTGGTAAGGCTTGGCCCGGACGGTAAAGCCCTGACTGAAGGCGAACAGGTCAGCATCGCGAAGGCGACCTATCTGTCCCTTTGCCGGCGCCATTGGGAGGAGCGGATGGGCCGCTTCCCCCCTACCCCGATGTCAGGGTGACAGTTCTGCCGTCAGCGCGTCGGCCAGCAACCGCCCTTTTGCAGTAAGGGCGATCCGCGACCCGTCCTGTACCATCCAGCCTTCATCGACGAACACATCGATCTTCGTCTGCGGCAGGGCGCGATCGGCCACGGTTTCGATCCGACGTCGGTCTATTCCGGTGGCCGGCCTCAATCCCATCGCCAGCAATTCCCGCGCATTATCGATCGGATAGAGTTTCGAAGCATCCGACCAGCCCGACGCCAGCGCCTGCACATTCGCGATATAGGTAGCCGGCTGGCGCTCGGCTTCCGACGCATACCGGTTGCCGCCCACGCTGAGCCGCCCGTGTGCGCCGGGACCCACCCCGATCCAGTCCCCGCCATTCCAATATGTCTTGTTATGCCGGGACTGGTACGCCTCGGACACGGCATGATTGGACACTTCATAAGCGGGCAGGCCCGCAGACGACAATACGTCCTGTGTCAGTTCGTACAGATCGGCCTGGTCGTCATCTTCCATCGGCGTCATATGGCCCCGGGCCGCCGCCTTGCCAAATGCCGTTCGCTCCTCGATAGTCAATTCGTACAAGGATATATGTGGCGCGCCGAAATCCAGAATTTCTTCCAGCTCCACCTGCCACTCATCATGTGACTGGCCGGGGCGGGCATAGATCAGGTCGATTGAACTGTTCCGGAACACTTTCATCGCGCGCGTCATGGCCATGCGCGCGATTTCGCTGTCATGGTCGCGTCCAAGGAAGGCCAGGGCGTGGTCCCGAAGGGACTGCACGCCGATGGACAGGCGGTTGACGCCAGCTGCTTTCAGCCCCTCCAGATCCATCCGCAGGATGTCGTTCGGATTGGCTTCGAGGGTGATCTCGGCGTCCGGCTTCAGGCCAAAGCTGTCCTCTGCGGCGGTCACGAGGCCCGCAATGTCAGCCGGTGCCAGCAGAGACGGCGTTCCGCCTCCCAGATAGAGACTGTCGGCCTTGCCATGCTCCGGCATGCGCGGGCGGTGGATCTCGAGATCCTTCCGGATGGCGCTGAGCAGAGGGGAATTGTCCCGATCCTTGGCGGCATACACATTAAAGTCGCAGTAAGGGCAGATCTTCGCACAGTACGGCCAATGGACGTAGATGCCAAATCCATATTCCGGACCGAAAGGGGCGGGTGCCTGACTCATCAAAGCAACGCGGCTTTCAGCTTGGCGACAGCATTCGCGCGGTGGCTCATAGCGTGCTTCCGCTGCGGCTCCATCTCTCCGAATGTGATGGATTCGCCATCTGCAACAAAAACCGGATCATAGCCGAACCCCTTGTCACCACGCGGTGGCCAGGTCAGTTCGCCATGCACTTCTCCTTCGAAGACTTCGGCATGACCATCCGGCCAGACCACGGCCAGCGCGCAGACGAATTTGGCTGACCGGTCGGTGGCGCCAATGTCGTCCAGCTCCCGCTGGACCTTCTCCATGGCGCGGCTGAAATCGCGCGGCTCCCCCGCCCAGCGGGCGGAGAAGATGCCGGGCGCGCCGCCCAAAGCTGTAACAGACAGGCCAGAATCGTCCGATAAGGCCGGGGCGCCGGTGGCCTCGGCTGCCGCCCGCGCCTTGAGGATGGCATTGCCTGCAAAAGTCGCTTCAGTCTCTTCCGGTTCGGGCAGAGCCAGTTCAATGGCCGAGACAACGTCAAAGCCGAGCGGCTCGAACAGATCCTTCAGTTCCGACACCTTGCCCTTGTTATGGGTTGCTGCGACCAGCCGCCCGGGCGAAAGCCTTCGAATCATGCTAATTTCACCCATTCTGTAATGGCCCTATTCTTGCTTTTGTCAGTAATGTATATATCGTTATTCGGTAAGCCCTGCCTCTTTAGCGATAAAGTTAACGGGGTCCAAGTCAACAAGGCCGGAAGGTAGATAGAGACGCATGAGTACAAACGCGGGAAATTCCATGGCCGCCATCATGACCGTGCTGGTGACGATTGTCATGTGGATGACTGCCCTCATCGGCGCAATCGTTATCCTCGCAGCCGGGATAGAATTGATCTCCATGTTGTCAGGCAATCCAATCAATATTGGTGGCATCAAGATCGACGACCATGATATCAGCGTGCACGAACTCAGCGCCGGCCTGCTCGGCGCTGTTGTTGTGGTCGCTGCGGTCGTCTTTGTCTGTCTTGAATTGCGCAAGATCCTCGCAACCCTGTCTGCAGGTGACCCCTTCGTACCGGATAATGCTGGTCGGCTCACGCGAATCGCCATCGCCATCGCAGTGACACAACTGATGCGGTACGCGATCGCATTGGTGATCGGACTGACAGCCGAAGGGGCTAAAATACAACTCTCCTTCGACCTTATCGCATGGGCATCGGTTGCGGCGCTCTTCATCCTGTCCCAAGTCTTCCGTGAGGGCACACGCCTTCGCGACGAAGAAAAAATGACCATATAGGAGCACAGGATATGTCCATACGCGTGACCCTCGACCGAGTGCTTCTTGACCGCCGCATGTCCCTGACAGAGCTGTCGGAACGCGTCGGCGTAACGCTCGCCAATCTCTCAATCCTGAAAACCGGCAAGGCAAAGGCCGTTCGGTTCTCGACGCTTGAAGCGCTCTGCCGCGAGTTGGAGTGCCAGCCGGGTGACCTGCTCATCTTCGATGACGAGGATTCGGCCGACCATGAACAGGTCGCGGCGGAATAGATGAAGCGCCAGCGCCCCCTGCCCTTCGATTCGGGCGATGTGGTCTCAGTCAGGTTTGGCGCGGTCCTGTCGCATTATGGCGTGGTGACGTCTCGCGGAACCATCATCAGCAATTCCCGCCTGCACGATGGCGTCATCGAACAGCGCCCGGAAGACTTCGCCACGGGCCGCACCATTCGCCTGCATCGCCGCTACAGCTCGCTCGACGGCCACCTCGTGGAAGGCCGTGCCCGTCGCCAGCTTGGCCGTGACTATGATCTATTCGGCTCCAATTGCGGCCATCTCGTCCGCCACGCTCATCGCCGCAGACCGACACCCCTGCAGATTGGCGCCGCGACTGTGCGGGCGCTCGGCGACATGCTATCCAGCAAGCGCGATCCTTACTGAACCAGACGGGGAACGCTGGCGACAGCCCGGCGTAACTGCTGCATGACCCACAAAATTGCCTGCGCGATGCTCGCCCTGATTCTTCCCCTCACAGCTTGTGGCGGGGGTAAGGAAGTCGGCGAATTCAAGAATGACTGGCTCGGCAACGAGATCAAGATCAAGCAATTGCAGGATCCGAAGATCGCGGGCGTTGTCTGTCATCTCTCCTATTTCGATCGCGGCGTCTGGGACCGGCTCGGAAAGGGTAACTGGTTCGAAAACCCGTCCAACTCCTCGATCTCCTGCCTGCAATCGGGTCCGATCCGCATCGGCCGGATTGATCTCGACAAGTCGGGCGAGGAAGTGTTCGACCAGAATCAGAGCCTCGTTTTCAAGCAGCTCGCCGTGCGCCGCATTTATGATGCAGATTCCGACAGCCTGATGTACGTCTCCTACAGCCGCAAGATCGTGGACGGCTCCGCCAAGATGAGCCTGTCGACCGTGCCCTTGTTTGGGCGGGACGTGACATGGCAAAATGGGAAGCCAGCTTCCGACAACTAGACCCTTCCGGCCAAATCGCAGCCTTTCGGATTTCACGTATGGACGCCGCACGCTCCGGCAGCCATCTGGCACGACATGACCATTCGCATCCGATCCGCTGAAGACCGCCGCCGCGAGATTCAGGAAAATGCCGCGCGCCTTGGCATCGACGAGGCGTTCATCTCGGACCTTGTCGACACTTTCTATACGCGCGTGCGGGCCCATCCGCTGCTCGGACCGGTCTTCGAGGGCGAAATCGGAGACCATTGGGCCCCTCATCTCGCCACGATGAAGGATTTCTGGTCGTCCGTTGCGATGAATACCGGGCGGTATTCCGGGAAGCCCTTCCCGGCACATATGAAATTGACGGGCATCACGCCCGCCCATTTCAATATCTGGCTCGCTCTGTTCAGGCTGACCCTGGAAGACCTGACCAGCAATGCCGAAACGGTCGACTATTTCATGGAACGCGCCAACCGGATTGCCCGCAGCTTCCAGCTCGGCATGTTCGAGCTGGGCACCTAGCCCAACGCGGCCCGCTGGGCCTCGAACAATTCCATGCAGCCCTTTTCGGCAAGGCGCAGCATTTCATCCAGTTCCACGCGCGTCATTGGGCGCTCTTCGCCAGTGCCCTGGACCTCAATGAACCCGCCATCGGAACTCATGACGACATTCATGTCGGCTTCGCCGCGTGAGTCTTCCGGATAGTCCACATCCAGAACCGGATGGTCCTGATAGATGCCGACCGAAATGGCCGCAGCCTGCTTGGCGATGGGGTTCGCCGAGATGACGCCTTCAGCGCGCAGATAACGACACGCCATCGCCAAGGCGACAAAACCGCCGGTAATCGAGGCTGTCCGCGTGCCGCCATCGGCCTGCAACACGTCACAATCGATCGTGATCTGGTTTTCGCCGAGCGCCTTGAGGTCACAGACCGACCGCAGGGAACGCCCGATCAGGCGCTGGATTTCCTGCGTGCGGCCGGATTGCTTGCCGGAGGCGGCTTCCCGGCGACCGCGTGTATGCGTCGCGCGGGGCAGCATGCCGTATTCCGCCGTAACCCAGCCCTTGCCCTGCCCTTTCAGCCATGGCGGCACGCTCTTTTCCCAGCTGGCCGTGCACAGGACATGCGTATTGCCGAACTTGGCGAGACACGATCCCTCTGCATAGCGGGTCACATTGGTCTCCAGCGTCACCTCGCGGAGCTGGTCAAAAGCGCGTCCGGACGGACGGATAAGCGTGCTCATCTTGAAATCCTCTTTGCTGCCCTGCCTGATTGCGGGTTTTGGCGCGCCTGTCTACACCGGGAAAGAGGTTCACTACTGGTGGGGGAAACATGCCGACAGATATCGAGATTGCCCGGAACGCGAAGAAGCGGCCCATCCATGAACTGGCTGAGGCGCTCGAAATCGATGCTGCCAACCTCATCCCCTATGGACACGACAAGGCGAAGATCGCCGCCGATCATCTTGCCGCGATCAAGTCCAAGCCCGATGGCAAGCTGATCCTGGTCACTGCCGTCAATCCCACGCCCGCCGGCGAAGGCAAGACCACCACCAGCATCGGCCTGACCGATGCGATGAACCGGATTGGTGAGCGGACACTGCTCTGCCTGCGCGAGCCTTCCTTGGGCCCCTGCTTCGGAATGAAGGGCGGTGCGACAGGCGGCGGACAGGCGCAAGTGGTGCCGATGGAGGACATCAACCTCCATTTCACGGGTGACTTCCACGCCATTACGTCCGCCCACAATTTGCTGGCGGCCATGATTGACAATCATGTTCACTGGGGCGGGGAAAGCGGCATCGATCCCACACGGATCAGCTGGCGGCGCGTCATGGACATGAATGACCGCAACCTCCGCAATGTCGTCACCGGACTGGGCGGCAGCCCGAATGGCACGCCGATGGAAACCGGGTTTGACATTACCGTCGCCTCGGAAATCATGGCCATCCTCTGTCTCGCGAAAGATGCGCACGACCTACAGGACCGGCTGGAACGCATGGTCATCGGCTATCGCCGCGGGCGCGTGGCGGTCACTGCCAAGGAAATGAACGCCGTTGGCGCCATGATGGCCCTGTTGAAAGACGCCATGCTGCCCAATCTCGTCCAGACCCTGGAAGGCAATCCGGCCCTGATCCATGGCGGCCCCTTCGCCAATATCGCGCATGGCTGCAGCTCCGTTATCGCGACAAAGGCCGCGCTCAAGATGGCGGATTTTGTCGTCACCGAAGCCGGCTTCGGCGCGGATCTTGGCGCCGAGAAATTCTTCAACATCAAATGTCGGCAGGCGGGCCTGGCGCCCAGCGCAGCCGTGCTTGTCGCCACCGTCCGCGCGCTCAAGATGCATGGCGGCGTGTCCAAGGAAGACGCCGGAACGGTCAGCTATGACTCGCTGGAAAGAGGCCTCGCCAATCTCGGCCGTCACATCGAGAATGTGAAACAGTTCAATGTCCCGGTCGTGGTCGCCATCAACCGGTTCACCTCCGACACATCCAGAGAGATTGCGGCCATCGAAGCCTATTGCGCCCAGCAGGACGTGCCGGTGTCCATCTGCACGCACTGGGCCGAGGGCGGCCACGGCGCCGAGGATCTTGCCCGCACGGTTACCCGCCTCGCGAACGATACGCCCTCCAGCTTCGAGCCCCTCTATCCGTCGGACATGCCCCTGTTCGAAAAGATCGAGATCTTCGCCCGCCGCATCTACCGCGCCAGTCATGTCGAAGCAGCTCCCAGAGTCCGCAACCAGCTCGAACGCTGGGAAAAGGCAGGCTTTGGTCAGTTCCCGGTCTGCATGGCGAAAACGCCCTACAGCTTCTCAAGCGATGCCAAACTGGTCGGCGCCCCAGAGGATCATGTGCTCCATCTGCGCGACGTACGCCTGTCGGCGGGCGCCGGCTTTGTGGTGGGCATTTGCGGCGACATTGTCACCATGCCAGGCCTGCCGCGCCAGCCCGCCGCCGAAGGCATGCACCTGAACAGCAGCGGCCAGATCGAAGGCCTTTCCTGATCGGCACTCAGTATGGGATGTGAAACCTGTTGAACGCGGGGCAACGCGCGCCTAATCAATAAGGGATGATCCAGCCACTCGACACGCACTCCCTGTTGCAGCGCCTCGACCAGCGCTCGCGCGACATTTTCCGGGAGATTGTCGAAGGCTACCTGACCACGGGCGAACCGGTCGGCTCTCGCACGCTGTCGAAAAGCGGTATCGCCCTGTCCCCTGCGTCCATCCGCAATGTGATGGCAGATCTGACCGAACTCGGCCTGCTGGAATCGCCCCACATCTCTGCCGGACGCGCCCCCACCCATACCGGCCTGCGCCTGTTCGTCGACGGCTTTCTCGAAATCGGCGAGCCGAGCCGCGACGACCGGATGGAAATCGACGACCGGCTGAAATCCGCAGGCACCGACATCGAAGCCGTCATGGGCGAAGCCTCGAACATCCTCTCCGGCCTGACCGGGGGCGCGGGCCTCGTCTCGTCCCCGACCCGCGACGCGGTGGTAAGGCACGCCGAATTCGTGCCGCTCGGCGGACGCGAAGCGTTGTGCGTAATTGTCACCGAGGATGGCGATGTCGAGAACCGCATCGTCGAAGTGCCCGAGGGCCTGCCAGCCACCACACTGATCGAGGCCGGCAATTATCTCTCGACTCGCGTGCGCGGCCGGACCCTGTCGGAAGTCGCCAGCGATATCCGTCTGGAATTGCGCTCTCATCGCGCCGCGCTGGACCAGGCCGCCTCTTCCCTTGTCGAACAGGGGCTCGCGCAATGGAGCGGTGATGCGCCCGGACGGGGACGCTCCCTGATCGTGCGGGGCCGCGCGAATTTGCTCGAAGATGCACAGGCCGCGGAAGACCTTGACCGGGTGCGCCAGCTGTTCAACGAACTTGAACGCCAGCAAAGCCTGCTTGATATCCTCGATACGACCCGCGAAGCCGATGGGGTTCGTCTTTTCATCGGGGCGGAGAACCAGCTTTTCCCGCTATCGGGTTCAAGTGTGATTGTAGCTCCCTATATGGGAGGCGGAAAACAGGTTATCGGCGCACTTGGCGTGATTGGCCCCACCAGGCTGAATTATGCCCGCGTGATACCCATGGTGGATTATACGGCGAAAGTGGTCGGGCAGCTCCTGTCCACACGCCGCAAGAAGGAAACAAATGGATGAGCGACGAAACCAAACCCGGCGAAACCGCTGAAATCGATTCCAATGCCTCCAAGGCAGACCTGAAAGCGGCTGCGGACGATATCCTGAAGTCTGCGCCCAAACAGGCGGATGAACCTGAAACGACGGCGGACATTGATCCTGTGCAGCGACTTGAAATCGAGAAAGAAGAGCTGCGCGAGCAATTGCTGCGCACGCTGGCTGACCTCGACAACACGCGCAAGCGCGCCGAGCGTCAGGTTGCGGATGCCCGCATCTACGCTATCGAAAAATTTGCCGGCGACCTGCTCAGCGTGTCGGACAACCTTTCCCGCGCCCTCGCAGCCTTGACGGATGACGACCGCGCCGCCCTGTCAGAGGCGGGCCGGAACCTGTTCGAAGGCATCGAGATGACGGAAAAGGAGCTTCACACAGCCCTCGCCCGTCATGGCGTTACGGTGATCGCCGCCCTGCCCGGCGACACATTCGATCCGAA
>DHZF01000108.1:30935-34232 GCA_002414505.1 Hyphomonas sp. UBA5111
AACATTCCGTCTGACCAGCCAAACGGCACCATCGCTTCCTGCTTCCAGCCCGGCTGGAAGATCGGCGAACGCACCCTGCGCGCCGCCATGGTGGCCGTCAGCGCCGGCGCGGCGAACTGATCAACGACTGACTTTCCAGACAGTCACTGTATTCTGCCCCCAATTGGGTACGATCACTGTATCGCCGATAACGGTCAGGTCATTCTGCATGACCTCACCATCGACCAAAGTCGTGACGACGCCGTCCTCACCGACATAATGGATCTGGCCGGGCCACGAAGAAACCAGGTAGCCGCCGCCGGGGACGGGTCCGATCCCGTCGGCATTCTCCATGCCGGACGCAATTTCGGTCAATTCGCCTTCCGCGGTCACGCTGAACAGACTGCCGGTGGTCATGGTAGAAACAAGCATCCGGTCACCCTCGCCCAGCAGGCCGTTCACGCCCGCGAGCCGCTCGTCCTGCAGCCAGAGCTCAGCCGCGCCGTCTGAAATCCGGTAGATCGCGGCGTCGCCGGAATCCGAAACATAGATCGCGCCATCCCAGGGCGTGGCATCATTCAGGAATTTGGCGCCCTCGATGCGTACTTTTCCGAGCCGTTTGCCATCGGCGACGCCGAACATGACCACATTATCGATATCAGTCGCGTAAAGCGCGCCATCCAGCACAGCCATGCCTTTCGGGGCATCCAGCTTCGCGGCCCAGTAGCGCTTGGTAATGGCGCCGTCATGCGAGAGGTGCGCGATATAGCCATCCCCGTCTTTTTCACTCCCCTCCCCGACCACATTGGAGATGAAATATCCGCCATCCGGGGCAGCAGCCACGCCTTCGGGACTTTCAAAGCCCTCGGCATTCCAGGCTTGCTCAATTTTTGGGATCGACAGAGCAGCCTCTTCGGGCTCGGCCGGTGCTTGCACGCAGCCCGCCGCAAGCAGGATGGCTGTTATCGGAAGAAATCTGCGTAACATCTGTCGTCCCCTCTTTGCTTTTGGGCACTATGCCCAATGGGAGACAGGAACGTCCAGCCTTTCCGAGGCCTCTTAGCCCGTAGGTTCAAGCGCGTTGCGTCTGCGACCCGGCAGACGGGCCCACAGCCGCTCATGGAAGGTGTAGGCAATTGTCTGCACCGCAGGCTCGATCAGGCCGATGGCGAGGGCAGCATGCCAGTTGCGCGTAAGGGCAAACGCCACGGCAATGGCAATCGTCAGATGCATCAGGCTATAGGTCATTGTCTTGATAAGTTGGCGCGGCATGGAATTTCCTTTCACACCAATCGATGTAGTGCGAGTGAGAACCATTATCAAATAAATAGATATGGAAGCTGCCATAGGGCCGATCTATCGCAGCTAAGCACCAAAATCCTGTACAGCTACGTATTGCTACCCCCTTGAGACGCGCTAAACCCTTCCCATATCGCAAGTCGAACCGGCGCACGGATGAAACCCGTTACCGCCGCCTCATTTGAACCCTTGGAAAGAGCCACTGGCTGTCCGGGGCTGCTGAGCAGACCGCAACAGAACATGGCCCGTGGCGGCTTGATAAAAAGAGAGATGCAATATGAGCAAAATCATTGGTATTGACCTTGGAACCACCAACTCCTGCGTCGCCGTCATGGAAGGCGGACAGGCAAAGGTCATCGAAAACGCAGAAGGCCAGCGCACGACCCCGTCCGTTGTCGCCTTTACTGAAGGCGGCGAACGCCTGATCGGCATGCCGGCCCGGCGCCAGGCTGTCACCAACCCGGATTTCACCTTCTACGCCATCAAGCGCCTGATCGGCCGTCAGTTCGACGATCCGACCGCGCAGAAGGACAAGGAGATTTCCCCGTTCGAAATCGTCAAAGGCCCCGCAGGCGATGCGTGGGTCAAAGGTCGTGACAAGGATTACGCCCCACAGGAAATCTCGGCTTTCATCCTGACCAAGATGAAGGAAACGGCGGAAGCCTATCTTGGCAGCGAAGTGACCCAGGCGGTCATCACCGTTCCGGCCTACTTCAACGACGCGCAACGTCAGGCAACCAAAGACGCCGGCAAGATTGCTGGCCTTGAAGTCCTGCGGATCATCAATGAGCCAACGGCCGCCGCGCTCGCTTACGGCCTCGACAAGGACGAACAGTCCAAGACGATCGCCGTTTATGACCTTGGCGGCGGGACGTTCGACGTGTCCCTGCTGGAAATCGGTGATGGCGTCTTCGAAGTGCTGTCCACCAATGGGGACACCTTCCTCGGCGGTGAAGACTTCGACCTCCGGATCGTCGACTTCCTGGCAGAAGAGTTCAAGAAGGATCAGGGCATCGACCTGAAATCCGACAAGCTTGCGCTCCAGCGCCTCAAGGAAGAAGCCGAGAAGGCCAAGAAGGAACTGTCGTCTGCCAGCCAGTATGAAGTGAACCTTCCCTTCATCACGGCCGATGCGACGGGTCCGAAACACCTCAACATCAAGTTGACGCGCGCCAAGTTCGAAAGCATTGTCGAAGACCTCGTCAAGCGCACCATCGAGCCGTGCAAGAAAGCCCTCGCAGATGCTGGCAAATCTCCTGCCGACATCGACGAAGTCGTTCTCGTTGGCGGCATGACCCGTATGCCGGCTGTTCAGGAAGCGGTGAAGAAATTCTTCGGCCGTGAGCCGCACAAGGGCGTGAACCCGGATGAAGTCGTTGCCATTGGCGCGGCCATTCAGGGCGGCGTGCTGCAAGGCGACGTGAAAGATGTGGTCCTGCTCGACGTGACCCCGCTGTCGCTGGGCATCGAAACGCTGGGCGGTGTGTTCACGCGCCTGATCGACCGCAACACGACGATCCCGACCAAGAAGTCCCAGGTCTTCTCGACGGCTGACGACAATCAGCCTGCCGTGACGATCAAGGTCTTCCAGGGTGAGCGCGAAATGGCTGTCGACAACAAGATGCTCGGCCAGTTCAATCTCGAAGGCATCCCACCAGCACCGCGCGGGGTTCCGCAGATCGAAGTGACCTTCGACATCGACGCCAACGGCATCGTGTCCGTGTCCGCCAAGGACAAGGCCACCGGCAAGGAACAGCAGATCACCATCCAGGCAGATGGCGGCCTGACGGACGACGACATCAAGAACATGATGGCCGACGCCGAAGCCAATGCTGGCGCCGACAAGGCCCGCCGCGAACTCGTGGAAGCCAAGAACCAGGCCGAAGCGCTGGTGCACCAGACCGAGAAACAGGTCGAAGAGCATGGCGACAAGGTGTCTGACGAGGTGAAAGCCGAGATCAAGACGGCCTCTGACGAGCTGAAAGAGGCCCGCGAAGGCGACAACATCGCTGACATCCA
>DHZF01000096.1:0-1474 GCA_002414505.1 Hyphomonas sp. UBA5111
TTTTCCGCGCCTGAAAAAGGCCAGCTGGAAGCGGTGTTCGACCTGATCGGTTTTACGAAGATTGCCCGCCACCGGACCAAGGATGTCGAGCTGTGGCGCCAGGGCGGCATCAACCTCATCACCAATTACGAGCCGAAATCCGCCGCATGGTATTTCGCGCGCGAGCATGGCCCGTCCGCCTGTGGCATGGGCTTTCGCGTCCGCGATGCCCGCAAGGCCTACCAGCATCTGCTGGCTCAAGGCGCCGAGCCGGTGAACGTGAATACCGGCCCGAGCGAGCTGCACATTCCGGGCATTCGCGGCATCGGCAATTCGATCATTTACCTGATTGATCGCTATGGCGACAATCTCGATATCTACGACATCGATTTCGAATATTTGCCGGGCGTGGACAAGAATCCTGTCGGTGCGGGCTTCAAGCTGATCGATCACCTGACGCACAATGTTTATGGCGGCCGGATGAAATATTGGGCAGATTTTTATGAGAAGCTCTTCAACTTCCAGGAAATCCGCTATTTCGACATCAAGGGCGAATATACCGGCCTGACCTCCAAGGCGCTGACGGCGCCGGACGGCAAGATCCGCATTCCGCTGAACGAGGAAGGCGAGGGCGGCAAGGGCCAGATCGAGGAATTCCTGCGCGAATACAATGGCGAAGGCATCCAGCATATCGCACTGATCTGTGACGATCTCTATGCCTGCTATGACCGCCTGAAAGAACGCGGCGTGCCCTTCATGACCGCGCCGCCCGCCGCCTATTACGAGATGCTGGACGGGCGCCTGCCGGGCCATGGCGAAGACGTTGAGGGCCTGAAGGCCCGCGGTCTGCTGCTGGACGGCACGACCGAGGGCGGCGAACCGCGCCTGTTGATGCAGATCTTTGCGCAGGCGCAGATCGGCCCGGTCTTCTTCGAATTCATCCAGCGCAAGGGTGACTACAAGGACGGCTTCGGCGAGGGCAATTTCAAGGCCTTGTTTGAAAGCATGGAACGTGACCAGATTGAGCGAGGCGCCCTGAAGGTAGAGGAGGACGCGTAATGACGGCTCCCGCCCCCCTGAAAGGCGTTCACCACGTTGCTTATCGCTGCAAGGATGCGAAGGAGACGGTGGAATTCTATCGCGAGGCGCTGGGCATGGATTTCCAACTGGCCATCGCCGAGGACAAGGTGCCGTCAACCGGCGCGCATGATCCGTACATGCATGTCTTCCTGGATGCCGGGAACGGCAATGTGCTGGCCTTTTTCGAACTGCCGACCCAGCCCGACATGGACCGGGACCGGAACACGCCGCAATGGGTGCAGCATATCGCCTTTCGCGTCGGCTCCATGGACGAGTTGATGGCGACCAAGGCCCATCTCGAAGACATGGGCCTCGACGTGCTCGGCCCGACGCATCACGGCATCTTCAAATCGATCTATTTCTTCGACCCCAACGGCCACCGCATCGAACTGGCCGCCGACATCGGCACGCCGGA
>DHZF01000096.1:1617-3829 GCA_002414505.1 Hyphomonas sp. UBA5111
GAAAGCTGAACCATGAAACTCGCCACACTGAAGACTGGGACCGTGTCGGTGGTATCAGTTCTACTCGCCGCGTGTGCGTTACTGCCTGCCCATGCTGACCGGCTGGTGATCCCGCTGACAGACACTGAGAGCCTGACTCATTTTGAAGAGTTCAACTGGTTTGGCGGCGAGAATGATTTCAGCGCCGGGATCAGCTTCGCGGATTTCGATGGCGATGGGGATCTCGATATTGTCTCGGTGAATGGCCGCCACTGGCCCGTTGCCGATGTGTTGCTGTTGAATGATGGCAAAGGCCACTTCCCGATGGCAGCAGAGATCGGGGAATGGCGTACAACTGGTTATGGCGGTTGCCCGGCGGATATCGACGATGATGGTGACATGGACCTGCTCGTCCCGCGGGACTGGCTGCCTGTCGCCGTGTTCCGCAATGACGGGGCAGGGCATTTGACGGAGGCTGGGGAGATTGGCGAGGCCAGCGCGGCGCGCGACTGCGCAACGGCGGACATCAACAAGGACGGCGCGGCGGATCTCATCATCGCAGACCGAAAGGGCGGCTCCTTCATCGCTCTGGGGCCGCTCGGGCCCGACGCAAGAACGGTTCAATTGTCCGACCTGCCTGCAGTTGGGGTCACAACCGGCGACCTGAATGATGACGGTGAGGTGGACATGGTTCTCGCCCTGCGCGGCGATGCGACACTCGCGGTTTTCCTGAGCAATGGTGACGGGTATGCCGCGCCGGTGCTCGTCGGCAACGCAGAATGGGAATCCCGCTCCGTGGCGCTGGGAGACTGGGATGGGGACGGCGACCTTGATCTTGTTACGGCCATATTGTCAGGTGCGAACCGTGTGTTCCTGAATGAGGGGGGCAGGTTTCCCCGCGCCGCGCTGATCGGCCCGGAGGACGAGGTATCACAGGGCGTGCGCGTGATTGATCTCAACGCCGATGGCCGCCCGGATGCCATCTTCGCCAATGAAGGCCCGAACGCGGTTGTGATGAACATTGAAGGCCTGCCGCAACGGACCCTGTTGCCGGGCGATGAAGACACGTACGATCTCGCGGTGGGTGACATGAACGGCGACGGCCTGCCGGATATCGGCTTTGCCAATTCGGACGCGTCCAACACACTCTTTTTCCTGAAACGCAGCGGAGATACGGAATGAAACTCGCCACACTGAAGAATGGGGCCCGTGATGGCCGCCTTGTTGTCGTTTCCAAGGATCTGACCCGCTACACGGATGCGGCAGGCATTGCGCCGACGCTGCAGGCGGCGCTCGACAAATGGGACGTTTACGCGCCGAAGCTGCAGCAGTTGGCCGAGCAGGTGGAGCTGGGCAGCGTGCCGACGGCCCGTTTTCATGAGCATGATTGCGAAAGCCCTCTGCCGCGCGCCTATCAGTGGGCGGACGGGTCAGCATATATCAACCATGTGGAACTGGTGCGGAAAGCGCGCGGCGCTGAAGTGCCGGAAAGCTTCTATGATGATCCGCTGATGTACCAAGGCGGCTCGGACGCGTTTCTCGGGCCGCGCGACGCGATCCCGCTGAAGGACATGGCCTGGGGCTGTGACATGGAAGGGGAGATCGCGGTCATCACCGACGACGTGCCGATGGGCGCGAGCGAGGCGGACGCCGCTGGCCACATCAAGCTGGTCATGCTGTGCAATGATGTCTCCCTGCGTGGCCTGATCCCCGGCGAACTCGCCAAGGGGTTCGGATTTTTTCAGTCCAAGCCACCGAGCGCGTTCTCGCCGGTCGCGGTCACGCCGGACGAACTGGGCGAGGCGTGGCAGGGCAGCCTCGTCCATTTGCCGCTGCATGTGGACTACAATGGCCAGCCTTTCGGACGCGCCGAGGCCGCCGAAGATGCGACTTTCAGCCTTGCGCGGCTCGTCTCGCACGCCGCCAAGACCCGGCCCCTGTCAGCGGGCACGGTGATCGGCTCCGGCACGGTGTCGAACAAGGATGCCGATGGCGGCGCCGGAAAACCTGTCAGCGAGGGCGGACGCGGTTATTCCTGTATCGCGGAAATCCGCATGATCGAGAAGATCGCCACCGGCGAATTCAAGACCCCTTTCATGTCCCCGGGCGATGTTGTGCGGATGGAAATGCTCGACAAATCCGGGCATTCGATATTCGGAGCAATTGAACAAACGGTCGAGCAGGTCTAGAACCCCTGCTGCACCGCAGCATTACCCAAGGGGAGGCCCGCACT
>DHZF01000096.1:3923-9975 GCA_002414505.1 Hyphomonas sp. UBA5111
TGCGGCATTCCGGAACTGTCCATCGCGGCGATCCGCGAGGCCGGCACCAAGGACCTCACCGTCTATTCCAACAATGCGGGCGTGGATGATTTCGGCCTGGGCGTGTTGCTCCAAACCCGCCAGGTCAAGAAGATGTGCTCGTCCTATGTTGGCGAGAATGCCGAATTCATGCGGCAATACCTGTCCGGCGAACTGGAGCTGGAATTCAACCCGCAAGGCACGCTGGCCGAGCGCATGCGCGCCGGTGGCGCTGGCATTCCCGGCTTCTACACCAAGACGGGCGTCGGCACGCTGGTGGCCGAAGGCAAGGAAGAGAAGGTCTTCAATGGCGAAACCTATATCCTGGAAGAGGGGATCTTCGCCGACCTCGCCATCGTGAAGGCCTGGAAGGCCGACACGACCGGCAATGCGATCTTCCGCAAGACCGCGCGCAACTTCAACCTGCCCGCCGCGACCTGTGGCAAGATTTGCGTGATGGAAGTCGAAGAGATTGTCGAGCCGGGCGAACTGGACCCTGACGCGATCCACCTGCCGGGCATCTATGTGCATCGCCTGGTGCAGGGCGAATTCGAAAAGCGCATTGAACAGCGCACCACGCGGCCGCGGTCCGATACGAGCAACACGCCAGCTGGAACAGGGGAGGAAGTCTGATGCCTTGGGATCGTAACCAGATGGCGGCACGGGCCGCGCAGGAACTTGAAGACGGCATGTATGTGAATCTCGGCATCGGCATTCCGACGCTGGTGGCGAACCACATTCCGGAGGGCGTGAATGTCACGCTGCAATCCGAGAACGGCATGCTGGGCATGGGGCCATTCCCGTTCGAGGGTGAGGAAGACGCCGACCTGATCAATGCCGGCAAGCAGACGATCACGGAGCTTCCGCAATCGGCCTATTTCGACAGCGCAACCAGCTTCGGCATGATCCGCGGCGGCAAGATCGCGATGGCGATCCTTGGCGCGATGGAAGTGGCCGAGAACGGCGATCTGGCAAACTGGATGATCCCCGGAAAGCTGGTCAAGGGCATGGGCGGCGCGATGGACCTTGTGGCCGGTGTCGGCCGTGTTGTGGTCATCACCGATCATGCCAACAAGCGCGGCGAGTCCAAGGTTCTGAAGGAATGCACGCTGCCTCTGACAGGCCTGAAAGTGATCGACCGGATCATCACCGATCTCTGCGTCATGGACGTGGTAGAGGGCGGCCTGAAAGTCATCGAACTGGCGCCGGGTGTCACGATGGACGAAGTGAAATCGAAAACCGAAGCGACTCTCGTCGACTAGGCAGGCCTAGCTGACAGGGGATGCGAGCGTCTTGAGCGTGTTGCCTGACAGTTTCGGCACGATGCGATAGCGCGCCATCACGAAGCAATAGACCGCAAAGCCCACGAGGCCTGCGCCCGCAAGCGCGAGCAGGACACGTCCATAGGCCTGCGTCTCAAGGATGCGCAGGGCCTCGCCAAGGCCGGCCGCATGTTCGGGATTGGCCGAAATGCCGGCCCAGAGGATCAGCCCGCCGACGATCAGCAGGACGAAGCCATGCGCGGCAAGACCGAAGCGGACGGCCGGCTCCAGCCGTTCGGCCATTTCCCTGCGGATGATGTCCTTGCGATGGGCCGCGTTCCACGCCTTGTGGAACAGATAAATGGCGACGCAGAGCGTTGTGATACCGGCGGCGATGACCACCAGCTGCCCGGCCGGATGCTGCATCAGGGATGCGCTCCAGTTCTCGGCCGAGGAATCATCACCACTGGCCCGCGCGCCTTTCATCAGGATCAGGATGGCCGAGACGCCGAGCGCGGCATGAGTCAGGCCGGACATGATCTGGCCGGCCCGGTTGGCGTAGCCTTCCGCGTCATCGCCTTCATTCTCCAGGTCCATGATGCCATCGACCAGCCGCCACAGCGTATAGGCGAACAGGCCTGCGGCCGTAATGGCCAGCAGCACGGCACCAAAAGGCTGGCGGATCAGGAAGTTCAGCGCGCCGGAGGTGCCTTCCGCTTCCCCGCCATTCAGGGCGGCAAAGAAGGCGATCCCACCAACGATCAGGTAAACCACGCCCCGCGCCCCATATCCGGCCCGCATCAACCATTCGAGGGCGGTATTGGCATGGTCAGTCATCAGGGGCCTTTCTGTGTCTGAAGAATAAAGTCTCCACGCGACAATCGGTTCCCGGTGCGGCGGTTGCGAAGGCGCCCGCAACTGCATAGGGTCCGCCGCGACTTCCCAGAAGAAACGGATTTCCGACATGTCTCAATTCTCCACCCTTACGCCCATGCCGGCGGATGCCCTGCTCGGCCTGATGACGGCCTATCGCGAAGACTCGCGCGATGAGAAATTCGACCTTGGCGTCGGGGTCTACAAGAATGACAAGGGCGAGACGCCGGTCATGTCGGCGGTGGCGAAGGCCGAAGCGCTGATCCTGAAATCCCAGACCACGAAAGTGTATGAAGGCCCGCGCGGCAATACCGAGTATTGCGCCGCCATCGAAGGCTTCGTGTTCGGGGAAGGAGCGCCCGCCGTTCAGGAAGGGCGCACGCTGTCCTTCACCGCGCCGGGTGGATGCGGGGCGCTGTTCCTCGGGACCGGCCTGATGAACCGGATGGGCGTCAAGACGGTCTGGGTGTCAAACCCGACCTGGCCGAACCATCCGAACGTTGTCCGTTTCATGGGGCTGGATGTAGCCGAATACCCCTATGCCGATCCGGAGACAGGCGAACTCGATCTTGCCGCCATGCTGGCCGGGATCGAAAAGGCCGAACGCGGGGATGGCATCATCATCCAGGGACCGTGCCACAACCCAACCGGCATCGATCTGACCGTCGAGGACTGGAAGGCCGTCGGCGCGCTGGTGAAGCAAAAGGGCCTGATCGCGATGCTGGACGTCGCCTATCACGGCTTTGCGAAGGGGCTGGACGAAGACGTCAAAGGCGTGCGCGCTTTCATCGAGGCAGCGGGCGAAGCGCTGGTTTCCTATTCCTGTTCCAAGAATTTCGGCCTGTACCGCGAACGCGCTGGTTGTTTTCTCGCGGTAGGAGAATCCGCTGAGGGCATCGCGGCGGCGGCAACCCATGTCGCGGCGCTGGCGCGGGCCAGCTATTCCATGCCGCCCGCCCATGGCGCGGCGATTGTCGCCACCATCCTGAACAATGCAGACCTGCGCGCCGAATGGGAGGCAGAACTGACACAGATGCGTGAGCGGATGATCTCACTGCGCAAAGCGCTGGCCGACGCGCTGGTCGAGAAGACCGGCTCCAACCGGCTAGCCGCCGTGGCCAACCAGAATGGCATGTTCAGCCAGCTGCCGCTGTCGAAGGACGGCATCACCGCGATGCGCGAGAAGAGCGGCCTCTACATGCCGAATTCCGGCCGGATCAATATTGCGGGCCTCAGTCTGAATGATATACCGGCCGTGGCCGACATCATCGCCAGCGAAGCCTAAATCTCCAAGGCTATATTTCGAGGCCGGGCGCGGCCATTGAGCTCAGTTGACTGAGCATTTCCGGTGGGGCGGGGATGGCCTTGCGGGCGTCGAGGTCCAGCGTGATCGCGGTTGCCTGCATGGTGGCCCAGGGGGTGCCCGTCGCCGGGTTCATCATCCAGTGGATCAAATTGTGCGTCTTGCCCGACGCGCCCCCGAACGAAGTGTAGAGCTCATACACATCGCCCGCGACCGGCATGGCATGGTAGCGGATGCGATATTCCAGCACGGCGGCGCCCATGCGCAAATCGCCCGCAGCGTCCGCGACACGCTTGCGCCAGGTGTAGAGAATGTTCGGCACCGAATCCGACGTGCGCCCGATCATCCAATAGGGGTACATGCGCCCATGCACGTCGATATGGTGGGGCGGAATGGCGCCGCGGCCGGCGAGCGGTGCGCCGACTTCCTTCACCCGATCGAGCGTGATCTCTTCAAGGGGCAGGCCGGGCTTGGACATGTCGATGGAGCGGGGCGCGGATTCCTCCGGTGCGGTATCCATGAAGTCCGGGAAGAGCGCGCGCGTGCGGGAGCTCCACGGGAAGGGCTTGCGCATGGTCGTGTCGACATGCAGCACGCGGGTCCGCATCGCGGCAGCGAGTGAGCCGTCGGCATGGCGCAATTCCTGATAGATCAGGGCGTCGTCTTCGCCGGTTTCCAGCACGCAGCCATTCATGGTCAGGGGCCGGCCCGGCAGCACTTCGCGTACGAAGCGGATATGCTGGTCGACCGGAATGATGGTCGAAGGCGACGACGCCTTGAAAGCGTGTGGCATGCCAAGGTCCGGCGCAAAGGCGGCGAGGCCTTCCAATTGCTTCTCGACATAGACGCGCACATTCATGTGCCCCATCTCGTCGCAATCCCACTGATTGCAGCTCCCCCTCCACAATGTGATCATGCAGCGCAGTCCCGGCAGGTGCCCCGTACTTCAACGACTGCGCGGCTCATCTTGAAGCCGGCGGCGCTCGTCTCGGCGTCCAGCGCCTCGTTCGTCGCTGTTGCGTGCAATTCCTCTGCGCCATGGCAGGTGTCGCAGATCAGGAACACGGCGGAATGATTGTGGCTGGCATGGCCGCAGGCGACATAGGCGTTCAGGCTTTCGATCTTGTGAGCGAGGCCGGTTTCCTGAAGAAAATCGAGCGCGCGATAGATGGTAGGGGGCTTGGCAGAGCCTTCGCCGTCCAGATTGGCCAGCAAATCATACGCTTTGGCGGGCTCCGTGCTCTCCAGCAGCAGGCGGAGCACCTTGCGGCGAATACGCGTCATCCGCTGTCCCTGGCGCATGACGAGGGTTTCTGCCTCATTGATAAAGGCTTCCACGTCCTGCGGGCTGCAGGGGGTATTTGCGTGAATGTGACTGTGTGACTGGGCCATGCCTGTAATGTCGTGCGTTTCGGCCGGAATGTGAAGGCCCCTGTCCCCAGCTTTACAGGACAAGACCCCTAGACGGAGTCTGCAAATCACCTGAGATTCTCCACTAAGGCGAACAATAAGGGTAGAGAAATGGCACTGTCTGAGCGCGAAGGTCTGGAATTGTGGCGACGCGCGGTGACGGCCTCCGTCCGATCCGATGCGCCGGATCTGACAGCACGCCAGCAGGCCATCCTGATGACGATTGCCCTGACGCCCGGCCCCCACACGGTGCGGGGCCTTGCCGAGCATTTGAACATTGCCAAGCCTGCGGTCACCCGCGCGCTGGATGCGCTGGCCCGGCTGGATTTCATCCGCCGCATCAAGGACGATACGGACCTGCGCAATATCTTCATCGAGCGCACACCCGCCGGCATGGCGTATCTTCGGACATTCTCCGGCCTTGTTCTTGCCGCAGCTTCCGGCAAGGATGACAGTCAATTGGCGCCCAAGCGCGGCGGGAAGACCAACGCCGCCGCCTGAAGCGCCCGAATTCGGGAACAGGCATGCCGACATTTGACGACAAGAGACTTCAGCGACCCGTGGGTGAGGCTGTCGCCTATCAGGTGACGGCCGGTGTGGCGGCCGTGCGCGAGACGCCTGCGGCGGATGGACGGCTCGCCACACAAGCCCTGCATGGCGAGATCGTGGATGTCTTCACAGAGGAAGGCGCGTTTGGCCTGGTCCAGTGCCGCCGCGACCGGTATTGCGGCTGGGTGCGGATGGAGGCGCTGTCAGCCCCCTTGCTGCAGGCAACCCACAAGGTCTCCTCGCCCGGAACCCATTGCTATAGCGCACCCGACCTCAAATCCGCGCCCCGTTTCCTGTTGAGCCACGGTGCCCGCCTGTCGGTCAGCGGACGGGAAGGGGACTGGCTCCATTCCGATCGTGGCGGATGGGTTCATGCGCGCCATGTGGCTCCGGTCGAAAAGCTGGAGGATGATCCGGTCGCCGTGGCCGAGCGGTTCCTGCGCACACCCTATCTCTGGGGCGGCCGGGAGAGTCTTGGCCTCGATTGCACGGGGCTCATCCAGCAAGCCTTCGAGGCGGCGGGTGTGATGCTGCCGCGCGACAGCGACATGCAGTTTGCTTGGGTGGGCGCGGATATTCCGGACTGGCGCGCGCCGACCGCCCTGCGGCGGGGTGATCTCGTCTTCTGGAAAGGGCA
>DHZF01000096.1:10045-21644 GCA_002414505.1 Hyphomonas sp. UBA5111
GATCTCGTCTTCTGGAAAGGGCATGTCGGCATCATGACCGATGCCGACCATTTGCTGCATGCGAATGCGTGGCACATGGCTGTGGCGGTCGAGCCGCTGGAGTCTGCCATCACCCGGATCGCAAACTATTACGCCGAGCCCATTGGGGCCCGGCGCATAGATGTTTCGTCGGAACGGGGGCGCACCCCCGACTGGCTAAGCGCAAGCGCCTAGTTGTCGTCCGTTGCTTCGGTCACGGCCTCTTCGGCCTCGCCTGCAGCGTCTTCAACTGCTTCGACGGCTTCTGCCGGAACAGTCACGGTCTCACCGGTGCCGCCATCATCACGGCCGGTCGCATCAACTGAATCGATGGTTTTGACTTCGCCGGTGGCCAGGGTCGGGTTTTCCATGTCGTCCACGCCATCGGCCGGAAGGGTTGCTTCGACGGCGTCGCCGGACTCGGTGGCGTCGCCTTCGGCAGCTTCCGCACCCTCTTCGCCCTCGGCGCCTTCTTCAGCAGAAGCAGCGAGTGGCTCCGGGAAAGCCGGTGGGTTGGTGGTGTTGGACGCGAGATAGGCAATCACGTTCACACGGTCATCGTCGCGGCGCAGGCCGGCGAAGGACATCGTGGTGCCGCGAATATAGGCAGACGGATTGTAGAGCCACTCATCAAGGGCTTCATACGTCCATGCGCCGGGCGTGCTTTCCATCGCGGCAGAATAGGCAAAGCCGTCATGGTAGCCCTTGTCGGCGCCGACCACGTTGTGGAGGTTCGGGCCCGTGCCGTTCGCGCCACCCTGGTCAATCGTGTGGCAGGTGGCGCACTTGCCCTTGAAGGTGCGTTCGCCGCGAGCAACGTCCGCGCTGGCCAGCAGGAGGCCGAGGTCAAAGACTTCTTCCTCTTCAGCGCCTGCGCCGCCTGCATCGGCGACTTCGACGCAGTAGGCGAATTTCTCGCACATCTGCTCCGACATGGAGGCCGCTTCAGCGTGGTCGTCGCCGTGATGGGCGCCTTCGCTTCCATGGCTGAACACGATGCTCGAAAGTGTCTGCAGGGCAAATACCCCGAGGGCCGTTGCGAGCAGCGCACCGAAAATCTTGTTGAGACCGAGTTCTCCCATGGAGGTATTCCTTCGAATCTGTCTGGTCATACGTCTTGGCGCGCGCCTTTTGGCACGCTAACGGAGTGCAGACAATATAAAGGCTGTGCGTTATAGGGCTTCCCCCTTTCGTCGCGGCGATCCGACGCACATGATTCCACGAAAAGGGGCATCAAATCCATGACCGGCAAAATCGCGTATCAGGGTGAACCTGGCGCAAATTCCCATATCGCCTGCAATGAGGCCTATCCCGACCTGGAGCCGATGCCGTGCCGCACGTTTGAGGATTGCTTCGCTGCTGTGGAGCGCGGGGAGGCCGATCTGGCAATGATTCCGGTCGAAAACACGATTGCCGGCCGGGTGGGGGATATCCATTACCTGCTCCCGAACACAGAGCTTCAGATCGTGGCCGAATATTACCTGCCGATCCGATTCCAGCTGATGGCCCTGAAGGGAACCGGACTGGACGAGGTGAAAAAGGCCCGGTCGCATATCATGGGCCTCGGCCAGTGCCGGAATTTCCTGCGCGCGCACAATATTGATTCGGTGACGTCGGCGGACACGGCGGGCGCGGCCCGCGAAGTCGCTGAGCTGGGCGATCCATCGGTCGCAGCCATCGCGCCGCGTCTTGCGGCGGACGTCTATGGTCTCGAAATCCTGGCAGAGGACATTGAGGACGCTGCCCACAACACGACGCGCTTCATCATCATGTCGAAGGACCATTCCGAGGTTGAAGCCAAGGATGGCCCGGCCAAGACCGCTTTCATGTTTGAAGTTCGCAACATCCCCGCCGCGCTGTACAAGGTGATGGGCGGATTTGCGACAAACGGCATCAACATGACCAAGCTGGAGAGCTATATGGTCGGCGGATCCTTCACGGCGACGCAATTCTACGCCGAGATCGAGGGGCATCCGGATGAGCGCCATGTCCAATTGGCGCTGGAAGAGCTGGGCTTCTTCTCACAATCGCTGAAAATCCTCGGCGTGTTCCCGAGTTCGGAACACGCGCCGGATTAACAGTGGGACATGGCCAGTTTGAGTTCTTCGGTGATGTGATCGGCGAAGAGCTTGGTCTTTCCCCGGAGCCGGCCGGCGGTCCAGACGCAGTTCACGGGCAGGCTTTCCATTTCCCAATCGGGAAGAATGCGGACCATCTGGCCCTCGGTGACGCATCCTGAGACCAGCCAACTGGGCGCCATGAGGATGCCGAGCCCGGCGAGGCCCGCCTGGACCAGATTGTCGCCACCGGAGGCGGCAAAAGGCCCGTCCACGCGGACGGTGACGCTTTCCTCGCCGCGTGAGAGCGTCCAATCCGAATGGAGCCCTTTCCGGAACAGGACAGCATCATGCTGCGCCAGATCCTCTGGCGTTTGCGGCGTACCTTTACGGGCGAGATAGTCCGGCGAGGCCCAAAGCGCGCGCGGGGTATCTGCGAGTTTGCGGGTCATCAGACGGGAATCGCTGAGATGACCAAAGCGGAACGCCAGATCGATGGCCTCTTCGACGAGGTCGGTGAGTGCGTCGTCCGAAATCACGTCGAAGCGTATCCGGGGATATTTCTCGAGAAACGGCGGAATGGCCGGGACGATGATCCGTCGGGCGAAGGAGTTCGAGCAGGATATGCGGAGCAGGCCGACCGGCTCGTGCTGCAGGCCGCGCGCTTCTGCCTCGGCCGATTCATAGTCGGCGATCAGGTCCACAGCGCGCCGGTAGAAGCGTTCGCCCGCCTCGGTCAGGCTGAGCGCGCGGGTGGTGCGCTGGAAGAGGGTTACATCCAGCTGGGCTTCCAGATCCTGGATCCGGCGAGACACCGTTGGCTGGCCTACGCCGAGGGCCGAGGCCGCTTTGGAGAAATTGCCCGCTTCGGCTACGCGAACGAACAGGCGCATTGCGTCGATACGGTCCATCTGACCCCTCCCTGCATGTCGAAATGCTATGTAGGGACGCGGAGGGCATTTCGCGAGACCGGAACAGTAATTCACGGAAAATAGCTGATTGGCTCACACAAAAGTGGGCGATGCTCACACGCCCTTGTTTTGAGACGCCGCCCCGTTTGTGAGACAAGAGCGCCAAGGGAGGACGCTCAACATGTTCGCACAACTCAGGAAATATGCGCCCGTGGCCTATGCTCTGATCGCCAGCGCGGTCTTTTTGGACAGCTTGCGGTTCAAATTCACGAATGCGCCGGAAACGCAGGTCATTTTCGGCAAGCTCGATGCATGGGCTGCGAGTTTCGGGGCAGGGGGCCTGTTCGATCAGACCGGCCTGTTCAGCCAGTACGTCATCGGATCAGCCGAGCTGGTGGCCTCAACGCTTTTGCTGATTGGCCTCATTCCGGCCCTGCGCCGGTTGCAGACACTTGGCGCATTGATCGCAACCGCCGTCATGACCGGCGCGGTAAGCTTCCACCTTTTCACGCCGCTGGGCATTGATCCGAACAATGATGGCGGCGGCCTGTTTGTCATGGCGGTGACGGTCTGGCTCGCTTCGATTGCGTATCTCGTTTTCCATCGGGACACGCTCCTTTCCATTCTCACCGGGGTTGGACGCGCCATCCTGTCCGGGCAGGCAGAGGCTGTGGAGCCCGTCGCCCGGCCCGCCAAGCTGACCTCTGTCCAGACATCCCCGCAATAGGAGACTCCGCCCATGAAACTTCGTGCCATGATCCTGGCCACTGCGCTTACTGGCCTGCCCATGATGGCTGCTGTGCCAGCCGCCCATGCCGAACCGCCGATTTATACCGGCGTGTTTTCCGACACTGCCCTGCAAGGGTATGATCCCGTCGCCTATTTCACAGACGGCAAGCCGATGAAGGGCGATGATGCGTTCACGGCTGACTATATGGGCGCAAAGTTCAAATTCTCGAGCGCGGCCAATCGCGATGCCTTTATTGACACGCCCGAAGCCTATGCACCGCAATATGGCGGGTATTGCGCCTGGGCCATGGCCGACGGCAAGCATGCCAAGGGCGATGCGCGGTATTGGAAGGTCGTCGATGGCAAGCTCTATCTGAACTACAATAAGAGCATCCAGAAAAAGTGGGATGCGGACATACCGGGCTTCATTGACCGTGCCGATACGGCCTGGGCAGGCATTAATGATTAGGGCAGGCGGCCCTATTGGTTAAGCGCGTCTTTGACCCAGGGGACGGGAATTGTTCACTGTCACGCGCCATAAAATCATATGGAATCAATCGGCTTGTGTGCAGACCATCTGTCTACGCGGCGCAGGAACAAAAATTCGCGAGGTAAATGGCGGGCGAAAAGAATTGCCACAATAGGCCGGTATCCTGCCGAGAGGGTCAAGCGGGTACCCCTCCGTGATGATCGATCCTGTCTGAGCGGGTCGGAGGGCACTCGGTGCCGTTTGCCACCGGCCCGCCAGCGCCCCCGTGTCCCTCGGATACGGGGGTTTTCGGTTCTCATGGGGGCAATAAAAAAACGGGCGGGAGGCCCGCCCGTTTCCGACAAGCATGCCCGCAAGCTTATTTCTTCTTTGCGGCCGGCTTCTTTGCAGCAGGTTTCTTCGCAGCGGGCTTGGTGGCCTTTGCTGCAGGCTTCTTCGCCGATGCGGCCGCTTTCGGAGCGGCGGCCTTCTTTGCTGCCGGCTTTGCTGCCGCTTTTTTCGCAGCGGGTTTTGCCACTGTTTTCTTGGCTGGCTTTGCAGCCGTTTTTGCCACGGTTTTCTTGGCCGCGGGCTTTTTGGTGGCGGCCTTCTTGGCCGGCTTTTTCAGAGTTGCTGTTGCCATGTCGGGTCTCCTGTAAATGGCAACATTAAGCCTAGAATGATTCGAGCGAAATCAACTCCATTTTTGCGTAAGTCCGCAAGGGGATAGTCAGGGGTCAGAGAGCCAGGTTACCCCCTCTCGGCCCACACTTTCAGGAGATGATGGGCGATGGCCATGGGCGGCGGGCAGAACAAACGATCATGTGTGCCCGCAAGCATGCGCTTTACGTCCTCCCGGGTGATCCATTCCGCCGATTCCAGCTCATCGGTATCGACTGTGATCTCTTGGGTCTGGGCTTCCAGGATCAGGCCGACCATCAGGGAAGAAGGGAAGGGCCAGGGCTGGCAGGCGATATATTCGGCGCTGGCAGGATTGCAGACAATGCCGGCTTCCTCTTCCAGTTCGCGGGCGGCAGCCTGTTCGATCGTCTCGCCCGGTTCGCAGAAGCCAGCGAGGGAGGAGACAAAGCCTGCGGGCCAATTGGCCTGGCGTCCGACCAGGCATTTGTCGCCCTTGACCGCCAGCATGATGGCCACCGGATCTGTACGGGGGAAATGCTCTGTTCCACAGGCTGGGCATTCGCGTTTCCAGCCCGCCTCTACGATAGCCGTTCCCGCGCCGCATTTTGCGCAGAAGCCATGCGATGCATGCCACAGGAAAATGCTGCGGGCCGTGGAGGCGCAATTGGCTTCCAGCGGGCTCATGCGGCCGGCCGCTGCGCGAAACTCGATGAACTCGCCAGCGCCCGCAATGAGGGAGGATTCGAGATCGAATTTTGACGGCAAATTGACTGCGAAGACCGGCGCGCCACTCGTGTCCTGCCCGAGGAAAATACGGGGAGAGCCCGGCGACACCTTCTCGATTTCCGGTCCCATCCAGACCAGACCGCCATCCTTTGCAGCGAACGGATCGCCATTGCGTAGCATCAGGACCAGAACATCCTCCTGCGCAAAGGCCGCCTCCAGCCAGGCATCATCCTTGCGGTGGTGCGCGGCCCGGTCGATGGGCTTTGCGGCAAGCGGCATGTCGTTCGAATTGGTCATGGGCGATCCTCACTTAGCCCGGCTGACTTGCCGTCTGGAGGCGGGTTTGTAAATGCGGCTCGCCGCGGCAGGGGCCTGCATGACAACAAAGCATAGCCAATCGCGGCAGGCCCGTGTATGTGCGCGGCAAATCAGCCTCCCTCCCGAAAGCATACCCTCCATGTCCACGCCTATCGAGAAAATGCGCAACATCGCGATCATTGCCCACGTTGACCACGGCAAGACCACGCTCGTCGATGAATTGCTGAAACAATCCGGCACGTTCCGCGAGAACGAAAAGACCGCCGAACGGATGATGGATTCCAATGATCTGGAGAAAGAGCGGGGCATTACCATTCTCGCCAAGACGACGTCGGTGGAATGGAAAGACTATCGCATCAACATCGTCGACACGCCCGGACACGCCGATTTCGGTGGTGAAGTGGAGCGTATCCTTCAGATGGTGGATGGCGCCATCGTGCTCGTCGACGCAGCTGAAGGCCCGATGCCGCAGACCAAATTCGTCGTATCAAAGGCCCTGAAAGTGGGCCTGCGCCCCATCGTGGCCGTGAACAAGATCGACAAGCCGGAACGCCGCCCGGACGAAGTCATCAATGAAGTGTTCGACCTGTTCGCCAATCTCGACGCGACAGACGACCAGCTCGACTTCCCGATCCTGTACGGTTCGGCCAAGCAGGGCTGGATGAGCACCGACTACGAAAACCCGACCGAGAACATGGATTCCCTGTTCCAGATGGTTGTCGATCATGTGCCGGTCCCAAAGGTGGAAGAGGGGCCGTTCCGCTTCCTCGCCACGACGATTTCTTCCGACCCGTTCCTCGGCCGCATCCTGACGGGCCGCGTCTCGTCCGGCACGATCAAGCCGAACCAGTCCATCAAGGTGCTGAACCGTGACGGCGAACTGGTCGAGCAGACCCGTGTCTCCAAAGTGCTGGCGTTCCGCGGCCTGGACCGCGTGCCGGTTGATGAAGCCCAGGCTGGCGATATTGTTTCCCTCGCTGGCACGACCAAAGCCAATGTGGCCGATACGTTCTGTGATCCGTCCGTCAGCGAGCCGATCGAAGCCCAGCCAATCGACCCGCCGACCATCTCCATGACATTCCGCGTCAATGATTCTCCGCTCGCCGGCACCGAAGGTACGAAAGTCACCAGCCGGATGATCTGGGACCGCCTGCTGAAAGAGGCCGAAGGCAACGTTGCCCTGAAGGTCGAGCGTGCGACCGATGCTGAGGCGTTCACCGTCTCCGGGCGCGGCGAGCTTCAGCTGGCCGTCCTGATCGAAACGATGCGCCGCGAAGGCTTTGAGCTGGGCGTTTCGCGTCCGCAGGTCGTGATGCAGGAAGGCCCGAACGGCGAGAAGCTTGAGCCTATCGAGGAAGTCGTTATCGATGTGGATGACGAGCATTCCGGCGTGGTCGTGCAGAAACTGTCCGAGCGCAAGGCCGACATGTTGGACATGCGCCCGTCGGGTGTGGGCCGTACCCGCATGATCTTCCACGCGCCGACGCGTGGCCTGATCGGCTATCAGGGCGAGCTGCTGTCCGATACGCGCGGCACCGCGATCATGAACCGCGTCTTCCACGAATACGCGCCGCACAAGGGCAAGATCCAGGGGCGCCATACGGGCGTTCTGATCGCGATGGAGCAGGGCGAGGCCGTGGCCTTTGCGCTCTGGAATCTCGAAGACCGGGGTCCGATGATGATCCATCCGGGCAACAAGGTGTATGGCGGCATGATTGTGGGCGAGCACAATCGCGACAATGATCTCGAAGTGAACGTGCTGAAGGGCAAGAAGCTCTCCAACGTGCGCGCGTCCGGTACCGATGAGGCTGTGCGCCTGACGCCGCCACTCCAGATGACGCTTGAGAAGTCGCTCGCTTATATTGCGGACGATGAACTGGTCGAGGTCACGCCGGAGAATATTCGCCTGCGCAAGGTCTATCTCGACCCGCATGAGCGCAAGCGCGCCGCCAAGAAAGGCGACTAGGGCGCGATCCTGATACAGGCCTGATGCGGTCCGGGGAACCGGATTAAGGCGATGACGTTGTGTCTCCAGATGTTTTAACTGCACTGGAGCGCACAATGTCGTCTTTCGGATTGTATCTGATCGGTTTCCTGATCCTGATTTCCGGCCTCGCCTATGCGGCTTACCTGATTGGCGCACCGCCGGTCTGGATCGGCGTTGGCGCTATCGTTCTGATCGGTTTTGGCATCATCACCGGCGTCGCCAAGACACGCAGGCGGGACGAAACGGCGACCAGCGAATAGGCCGGCGGTCTACACTACTGTCGGACGCATTTCCGGCGTTGCGTTCCTAACCGATTTCGGCGGAAGCTTGGACAGGCGGAAGGCCTTGCGCAGCCACGTATTTGTCGGCGTCTCGAAATAGCGGAAGCTGAGATATGCCAGCACAGAGGTGAGTGGCAGCACGGTTACGAACATTAGAAGAGTCGCGACCCAGTCATTGCTGGTGATGCGGAACAGCGTCACGCCGAATGCGGTTATCAGCAAGGGATGGATCAGGAAGATGCCATAGCTGATCTTGCCCCCCATCGACAGAAACTCGTTGTGAAGTGGCTTCCGGAAGAGGTCCTGTCCGGCGCAGGCAAATACGACAAGCCCACTGGAAACTGCGTAAACTGCCATGCGGCCCCATGAGGGCAGAGTGACGCTCATCACCAGCGCGAAGCCCGCAATCCCGAGCAAGCCGAGCGGCCACATCGGCGTGCGCTTCACCCATTCCTGAATTGCTTTCTGGCGCAGGGTGAGCCCGATGAGGCACCCCATGGCAAATTCCAAGAGGATCGGGTCGCCGTAGAATTCGCGATACGCGCCCGCTGGCAGGAGTTTCGCGCCTGCGATGACACCGATGGTCATGACAATAGCTGTGGGCACCTGCACGCGCTCCGGCATGAACAGCGAGAGCGAGAACAGAAGATAGAAGAGCATGATGTAGCCGAGGGTCCAGCCGACGAACAGGATCGGCTGGATATCGCCGCCCAGGTCGTAATGCGGCAGAAGCAAATAGCTGCTGGCAATGGAGGACAAGGACGTGTCGGCCTCATGGAACAGCCAGGGGCGCGCCAGCACGAGTAGCAGGGTGATGGTCGTGGCAGCCCAGTAGAGCGGAATGATGCGGACGGTGCGCTTCATCATGAAGTTCAGCGGCGTGTCATCCGGGCGCGTAATATAAACGAGGATAAAGCCACTGATCGCAAGGAAGAGGTGAAATCCGGGTGAGGCGGAGAAGGTCAGATGGACCGTGTCCGAATGTGCGTGCACAAAGGCCTGAATATGGAAGATCGCGATGGCATAACAGGATAGCGTCCTGAGCAAGTTGATACTGTGCAGCATGTCCAGGCCCCTGACCGGCTTTTCCCCAATAAAGAGGTCAGACAATGCAAGAGGGGTGCCAGCGGCGTTCTTGGTGCGGTTATTCCGCAGGGGGAAGTGCCGCGCGGTCGTGACCTGGATGAGACACAGAGCGGCAGGCATGCCGTCCACGATGAATCGTGCACGGCATGCCGTGAGAGACTATTCTTCGTCCGCCTCGTCTTCCTTCTTGGCCGGATCATATTTCGCAAACCAGCCCATGATATTGTCGGTTTTCGCGATCAGGCGGCTCGGCCGGCTGGCGATATAGTGGGAAGAACCGGGCACACGGATGAGG
The DNA here is from genome assembly GCA_002414505.1 of Hyphomonas sp. UBA5111. Lineage (GTDB taxonomy): Bacteria > Pseudomonadota > Alphaproteobacteria > Caulobacterales > Hyphomonadaceae > Hyphomonas. Next base: position 19,565 of record DHZF01000096.1, read on the forward strand.
GCCGTCTCCACATCATTCATCTTCAGTGCGGTGTAGAATTGTTCTGCTTCCCAGGCGGGCGTGCGCCAGTCCTCTTCGCCGACCATGACGAGGGTCGGTGTAACGACCTGGTCGACATAGGTGATGGGGGAGAGTTTCAGGAAGGCTTCCGGGTTGGACCATGGGTCTTCCCGGATCCAGTGACGGCGGACATATTGCGCAATATCGCCGGCAAGCGCCATCGTCATCCAGTTGATGACCGGCTTGATGGAGGCCGCGGCAGCAAAACGATCCGTCTTGGTTACAATCCAGGCCGTCAGGATGCCGCCACCGGACCCGCCGGTCACGAACAAGCGGTCTGGGTCGGCATAGTTCCGCGCGACGAGATCATCGACCACGCTCATCAGATCATCATAGTCGTAGCCCGGATAAGCCTGATCTATCTCCTGAGCGAACTCTTCTCCGTAGCCTGTGGATCCGCGGGGGTTCACATAGACGGTAACATATCCTTCTGCCGCATAGCGCTGGATTTCGCTGGCGAAGAAGGGGCCGTACATGGAGAAGGGCCCACCATGGATTTCCAGGATCAGGGGAAAGCTGCCGTCGGCCTTGAAGTCATGGGGCAGGGCGACCCAGGCTTCGATTTCCAGTCCGTCATGGCTGGACGCAACCTTGAACTCCTCGATGGAGGCCATGTCGAGATAGGGCAGAACGTCCGCATTCAGATCCGTCAGGACACGGGCATTCTTGCCGTCGGAGCGGATGGTGGCGATCTCGGCCGGACGATCCGTGAAGCCTGCCGTGTAGGCCACCTGTTCACGCCGTCCGGATTTGGCGACAGAGAAACTGCCTCCCGCATACGGACGTCCAATGGATGTGCCGCCAATACCGGTGACGACTTCATTCATGCGGCCTTGCAGATCCACCTCGTTCAGGGTGAGGACACCATGATCTTCAAACAGCATGAACAGGCTCTTGCCATCCGGCGCCCATTCGATCTGCGCGGGCGACCCGGCAAACCCCGGCACCAGTTCACGCACATTCGAACCATCGGCGGACATCAGGTAGAGATGGTCCTGCTGGTAGGATTTCTCCTCGTCATCATAGCCGCGAAACGCGATCGACTGCCCGTCGGGTGAAGGCATGGGGGCGTAGTCTGGTCCGTTGCGCGATGTCAGGGGGCTGATGGACAAGTCAGACAGTTCGACGGCATAGATTTCGCTTTCGATCGGGTCCATGTCCCGGTCGTCTGCGAGATTGCCGGTGACCAGAAGCGTATCATTGTCGAGCCAGGCCTGCCCGCCCATTTCAGACTCGCCCTTGGTAACCTGGCGGGGCGTACCGCCTTCGGCCGGGAGCACGAAGACCTGATCCGCGCCGTCCTCAAGATAGCCTGCGCCGTCAAACCGGAAGGTCAAATCGTCGATCACCTTGACCGGCTCGGACCATTCCGCGCCCTCTGGCTGTTCCGGGGGCGTGGCAAAGCCCGGCTTGTCGCCCGGCACGAACATGGAAAAGGCGATGTTGCGCCCGTCGGGGGACCAGGTGGCGCCTGTGGGACTCTCTTCAAGCTGGGCGATGGAGTAGGACAGGCCTGTGTCCATATAGACGAGTTTCAGCTCGGGCTTTCCATTTGCCGTGCTCGTGTAGAGAACGCGAGAGCCATCGGGGGACCAGCTTGGCGCCCCGGCGCTGCCGCCCGCCCCGAGCAGGGGCCGCTGGGCGCCGCTCTCGACATCGATGATCCAGAGATGACCGGTGTCGCGGTCCGTCATCCTGTCCATGCTGTGGCGGACATAGATGATGGCCTTGCCGTCCGGCGAGATTTGCGGACCGGTTGCATATTCGATGTCGAACACACGCTCGGCGGTGAACCGCTTGCTGTCGTCAGCCGTATCTTCCTGGCCGAGGGCCGATGTGACCGCCAAGGCTGCTGTCAGGCCGGCGGCCGCGCAAAATTGGTGAAGTTTCATTGAGTATCCCTCCAAGAACCCTGTGCCGGGAGGCTAACATGGGATTTGGGGGAGGGGTAAGTGTTTCGCGATGGATGCTGGCCCTTGCACCGGGGCGCTGCTCGACGCATATAACCGGCAGGAGGCAG
>DHZF01000055.1 GCA_002414505.1 Hyphomonas sp. UBA5111
GAGATCGACGAGACGGACGAAGACACCGATACAAACGAAGAGACGGGAGACGTCACATGAACACCATCGGCGTTTCAGCCAACAGGCTGGAAATCCTGCAGATCGCCAAGGCGGTCGCCGAAGAGAAGGCAATTGACCAGTCGATTGTCATCGAGGCTATGCAGGAAGCAATCGAGAAAGCCGCGAAAGCAAAATACGGCCAGGAGCACGACATCCGTGCGAAGATCGATTCAACGACCGGCGAACAGACGCTCTGGCGTATCCAGACCGTCGTGGCGGACGAAGAGTTCGAGGATGAGTCCAAGGAGCTTCGCCTGTCCGAAGCCAAGAAGATCGACGCGGACCTCGTGGCCGGCGACGAGCTGAAGGAAGAGCTTCCGCCCTTCGATTTCGGACGTGTCGCGGCGCAAACTGCGAAACAGGTCATCATGCAGAAGGTGCGCGATGCCGAGCGCGAGCGCCAGTACAATGAGTACAAGGACCGCGTCGGTGAAGTGATCTCCGGTGTCGTCAAGCGCGTTGAATATGGCCACGTCATCGTGGACCTTGGCCGCGCCGAAGGCATCATCCGTCGCAATGACGGTATCCCGCGCGAGAACTTCCAGACCAATGACCGCGTCCGCGCCTATCTCTACAAGGTGAGCCGCGAGACCAAGGGCCCGCAGATCTTCCTGTCGCGCGCTGCGCCGGAATTCATGGTCAAGCTGTTCGCCCAGGAAGTGCCGGAAGTTTACGAAGGCGTCATCGAGATCAAGGCCTGTTCGCGTGATGCAGGCAGCCGCGCCAAGATCGGCGTGATCTCCAATGATTCCTCGATCGACCCGGTCGGCGCCTGTGTGGGTATGCGCGGTGCGCGCGTCCAGGCAGTGGTCGGTGAATTGTCGGGCGAGAAGATCGACATCATTCCGTGGAATTATGACGACGCGACCTTCATCGTGAACGCGCTGCAGCCGGCCGAAGTGTCGAAAGTGGTGCTGGACGAGGAAGAGCGCCGCGTTGAAGTCGTGGTCGCTGACGATCAGTTCCCACTGGCCATTGGCCGCCGGGGTCAGAACGTGCGGCTCGCGTCCCAGCTGACCGGCTGGCAGATCGACCTCGTGACCGAGACCGCCGATTCCGAGCGGTACCAGCGCGAGTTCCAGGAGCGGACCGACCTGTTCATGAAGGCGCTCGACGCTGATGAGACGCTGGCCCAGCTGCTGGCCTCCGAAGGCTTCGAGACGGTCGAAGAGATCGCCTATGTGGCTCCCGAAGACTTCATCACGATCGAAGGCTTTGACGAAGACGTCGCAGAAGAACTGCAGGAACGCGCCCGGGAATTCCTGGACCGTCTTGCCGCTGAGAATGATGCCAAGCGCAAGGAGCTGGGCGTCGAGGATGCGGTGATGGAACTGGACGGCATGACGCCATCCTTTGCGGTCCGTCTTGGCGAAGAGGGCGTGCAGACGCTGGATGATGTGGCTGGCCTGGTGCCGGATGACATCACGGGCTGGCGCGAGCCGGGCCCCGACGGCAAGCCTGTCTGGGTCGAAGGCGTGCTCAAGAAGGGCGAAATGCGCAAGGACGACGCCCAGATGTTCATCATGCGCGCGCGGGTCGCCGCAGGCTGGATCGAGCCGGACGCCATCGAGCAGATGCTGGCTGAAAAGGCCGAAGAGGAAACGCCAGAGTTGACCGAGGAGGAGCGTGCGCTCCTGGCACTCGGCGAGCTGGGCAACAACCCGTCCCCGGATGCGGTGGACGAAGCCCTTGAAGAGCTTGAGTTTGATCTCGATGCCCTGGCAGCGGAGGGCGGTGATGAAGAGGCCGCACCGCAAGAGTGATGCGCGGGTAACCGCTATTGAAGGTGGTGTTGCGGACGGGGAGAGCCCCGTCCGTCAATGCGCCGTCACCCGGGAAAAGCTCCCACAGGACGCGATGGTGCGATTTGCACTGTCGCCCGACAATGTCGTCACACCTGACATCGCCGGCAAGTTGCCGGGCAGGGGTGTGTGGATACGCGCGGACCGGGAGACGCTTGAAACAGCCGTGAAGAAGGGCGCCTTTGTGCGTGGCTTCAAACAGCAGGTCGTTGTCCCGGAAGGACTTTCCGGGATGGTTGAGAGTTTGCTGCTGCAAAGGCTGACCGGATTGCTGGGCATGGGGAAGAAGGCGGGCGATATCGTGCTCGGCTTCGACCAGGTGCGTGATGCACTGCAGAAGAAGCGGCCCGGCCTGTTGCTGGAAGCGGCCGATGGTGCAGAAGATGGCCGTTCAAAGGTGTATTTTCTCGCCAAAGCATTATATAGCAACGTGAAAATGGCCGGTGCGCTCAGTTCCGAGGAATTGGGCGTGGCTTTTGGACGTGAGCGTGTGATACACGGTCTCGTCCGCAAGGGTCCAATTGCGAAGGCGACAGTGCTGGCTTATCAGCGGCTAGCCGGATTTCGAACAAGGCCCGAACTGGACTGGTTCCCGGATCAGGATCGGTAGCGGAAAACAAGGCCGAGGCGCATGGGCGCGGATCGGCAAGAAACGTGGTATGAAGAACGTATGAGCGATACGAAAGACACTGGTGGTAATACGGGCGGACGCAAGCCGCTCACTGTTGCACGGAAATCATCCGGCACGGTGAAGCAGAGCTTCAGTCATGGCCGCTCGAAGCAGGTGGTCGTCGAGACCAAGAAGCGCCGGTCCGTCGGGCCGAGCGGTTCGTCTGCTGCGCCAGCTGGTGATGCATCGAAAGCGGCTTCAGATTCCCTTGAAGCGCGGATGATCGCGACGGCCAAGAAGCTTGGCATCACGGTCAATGAGCTGAAGGCCCGCCAGAAGGCGCTTTATGAGCGCAAGCAGGAAGAGGCTAATCGCGCCAAGGAAGAGCAGACCCAGAAGGCTGCTCAGGATCGGCTGCGCTCAGAGCAGGAAAAGAAGTTCCAGGAAGTCAAGGAACGCGAAGAGGCTGAAGCCCGCCGCAAGGCCGAGGAAGAAGCTCGCAAGGTCGAGGAAGCCGCTGCGAAGGAACGCGCCGAACGCGCGCCGAAAGCGCGTGGCAAAGCCGAGCCGGCCGCAGCAGCTGCGCCGCCCGTCGAGGACAGCCCGACGCGCGCCAAGCGTGGCAAGTCCGGCCGGGACGACCGTGATCGCGCCAGCCGCGACTCCCAGAATCGCAGCGCACGTGGTGGTGGCGGTGGCGAACGTCGCCGCGGCAAGCTGACCATTTCGTCGGCGCTTGGGGATGATGCCGATCGTCAGCGCTCGCTGGCGTCACTGCGCCGTGCCCGCGAACGCGAACGCGAGCGTCGCACCGGCGGAAACGATCAGCGCGAAAAGGTCTCCATCGAGGTGACCCTGCCAGAAACGATTACGCTGCAGGATCTTGCCGGACGGATGAATGAGCGCGTCGGTGACGTCGTGAAATTCATGATCCAGCAGGGCGAAATGCTGCGCGGAAATGACATTGTCGATGCGGACACTGCAGAATTGATTGCCGAGGAATTCGGCCACACAGTGAAGCGCGTTTCGGAGTCTGATGTCGAGATCGGTCTGGAAGGTGGCGAAGATGATCCGAAGGATCTGAAACCGCGCGCCCCGATCGTGACTATCATGGGTCATGTCGACCACGGCAAGACCTCGCTTCTGGACTCGCTGCGCAAGACGGACGTTGTTGCAGGCGAAGCCGGCGGCATCACCCAGCATATCGGCGCCTATCAGGTTCAGCTGAAATCCGGTGACCGGATCACCTTCCTGGATACGCCGGGCCACGCAGCCTTCACGGCCATGCGCGCACGCGGCGCAACCGCAACCGACATCGCAATTCTCGTCGTGGCAGCCGATGACTCGGTCATGCCGCAGACGATCGAATCCATCAATCACGCCAAGGCCGCCGGCGTGCCGATCATTGTCGCCGTCAACAAGAGCGACCTGCCGGATGCCAATCCGGACAAGGTGCTGACCGACCTGCTCCAGCATGACGTTCAGGTCGAGAGCATGGGCGGCTCCACCCAGGCAGTGAAAGTCTCTGCGCTGACCGGCGCAGGACTGGACGAGCTGACCGATGCCATCACGCTGCAGGCGGAACTCCTCGAACTGAAGGCCAATCCAGACAGGCCTGCTGACGGGACCGTCATTGAGAGCCAGCTGGACAAGGGCCGTGGCCCTGTTGCCACGGTTCTGGTCAAGCGCGGCACACTCAAGCGGGGCGACATCGTTGTTGCCGGCGCGCAGTGGGGTAAGGTTCGTGCCCTGGTCGATGAACGCGGCCAACAGCTGAAAGACGCCGGCCCATCCCTGCCGGTCGAAGTGCTCGGCCTTGATGGTGCGCCCGATCCGGGTGACCAGTTCGTGGTTGTCGATACTGAGGCTCGCGCCCGTGAAGTTACTGAATACCGTGTCCGTCAGAAGCGTCAGGTGTCTGGCAAGGCTGGCGCAGCTGCGCGTGCCTCGCTCGATCAACTGCTCAGCAAGCTGAAGGATGGATCCATCGAGACGTCGGAACTGCCGGTCGTCGTCAAGGGCGACGTCCAGGGTTCCGTGGAAGCGATCAGCCAGTCGCTCGACAAGGTGTCGACAGAGGAAGTTCGCGCGCGGGTCATTCATGGCGCCGTCGGCGGTATTTCCGAAAGCGATGTCCTGCTGGCTCAATCCTCCGAAGCGCCGATCTTTGCCTTCAACGTGCGTGCCAACAAGCAGGCCCGTGACCTCGCCGAGAAAGAAGGCGTGGAGATCCGCTATTATTCGGTGATCTACGACCTGATCGACGATGTGAAAGCGACCCTGTCGGGCATGCTGGCACCGGAGAAACGCGAAACCTTCATCGGTTACGCGGAAATCCTCGAAGTGTTCAACATCACCAAGGTCGGCAAGGTTGCCGGGTGCCGGGTTTCCGAAGGCAAAGTGCTCCGCGGTTGCGGTGTGCGCCTGCTGAGGGATGATGTCGTGATCCACGAAGGCAAGCTGAAAACGCTGAAGCGCTTCAAGGACGAAGTGACCGAAGTGAGTTCCGGCATGGAATGTGGTATGGCGTTCGAGCGCTATGACGATATCCGCGCGGGTGACAAGATCGAGTGCTTCCAGGTCGAAGAAATCGCAAGGTCCCTCGACTAAATCGGTACGAGATGACGGCGCCTGACAAAATATCCGGCTTTCTGGACGAAAAGGACCAGAAACGCCTAGCCCGCCTTTCGCGGCGCGGCATCGTTGGGCCAACAGCGATCTATTATGCTGGTGTCACCGCACCCATCATCTCGGCCAGCATGTCCGTGATGATGAAGAATGCCATCGAAATGGCGGGCTTCAGCCCCTACTGGCAGTGGTTTCTGTCGGCGCTGGTCGCAGCACTCGCCGGGATCTCGTGGTATCTTATCTTTATCCGCTGGTCCTACCGCTCGGCGGACGATCCGTTCGGCGTGACCCGGGTGGAAACGGAAGTCTGCGCGCTGGATGACTGTCTTCAGGTCCGGCGTGGCGGCATTGAAACACGGATCGACTGGGCCAGTATCCTGTCGGTCAAAGCCAGTCGCGGGTTCACGTCGGTTCTCGTGAAGGGGGCGGACGCCCTGATCATTCCCGATGTCTGGTTCAACAAGGACAAGCAGGCGCGCCGGAATTTCGTGGAGCGCCTCAAACAGAAAGCAGGTGTCTGAATGGCACGCAAATCTTCTTCGCCGGGCCTCCCCAGCCAGCGCCAATTGCGGGCGGGCGAACTCGTGCGTCACGCGGTATCGGACATTCTCGCCAGGGAAGACTTTCGCGACCCTGACCTGAAAGGGATCATTGTGACGGTGGGTGAGGTTCGCTGCTCGCCAGACCTGCGGCACGCAAACATCTTCGTCTCTCCGCTCGGGGATGACAGCGAAGCAGGCCGCGCCAAACTCGCCGAAGCGCTGAACCGGGCGGCGAGCTTCCTGCGCGGCAAGCTCGGCCGCGAGATCGAGCTGAAATTCACGCCGCAGCTGCATTTCATCGCGGACAGATCCTATGATGAGGCGACGGCGATTGACCGCTTGCTGGCGGATCCTCGCGTGAGACGCGATCTGGACCAGGAATAACACCCCACCGGCACTCTCTGGACAGGTTGTAAGTTGACTCGCGCCGCACGGATTGCGAGCGTTTCATGATCGCAAGCAGGGGCCGAACCGATGGACCGCCAGACGCTCGACATGGAAGGGGCCCGGCGCGGAGAGATTTCTTCCGCATCGCTTCAGATGGGCGAAGACACGATCGCTATTCAATGCATTGCCACCATGTCAGTGGAGTCCATGGAATTCGCCCCATGGGAAACTGCGACGAACAAACGGGCCCAAAGCCTGTACGCCTCCTTTTTCGTGATCAATTTGTTCTTTGGCTTGATGGCGCTCGCCTGGGGCGGCCTGTTTCCGGGCAACGGCTCCAGTCTTGTCGCACTCGTCATTGGGGGCGTGCTGACGCTCCTGGGATTTGTCCTGGGCATCCGCGCAGCGATGATCGCGCGTCGCATGAAGCGGCGCCAGCCCTATTACCGTCTGGTGATCGGGGCGTCGGATGGACGGCGGATCCCGCTCGTCGACAATAACCGGGACGTCCTGATGCGCATTCGCGATGTGGTGCGCCACAAGATGGATTCCGGGGATCGGGAAATCCGGGGCGACTTTGACCTTGATCTGGATCTCGTGAATCTGAATCTTCCCACCGAAGCCCAGAAGACAAAGACCTTGTCGCGCGGGCCGGACATTGTGCCGAAGTCCAGCCAACGGGAAACGGAGGTCGAGGCCGTGACAGCGGAGACAGAATCCGAAGTCCTGTTCGATCAGGATGCCGAAATCATCCGCGACGCTTCCTGACGTCATTGACGCAGGGCTGACCCCATCGGCTTGACGGGCTGGACGGGGCTGCGTAAGGCCGCGCCTTAATCCTTTTCGACCCACCGCTGCCCGCGTTCGAACCGCGTGCCGGCGCAACCAGAAAGATCTGAAACTTGGCCCGTCAAAGAAAGCGCAAAGGCGACCCGATCAACGGGTGGCTCAACCTGTTCAAACCTGTCGACATCACGTCCACCCAGGCGGTTGCCATCCTGAAGCGCAAGTACAATGCCCAGAAGGTCGGTCATGGCGGGACGCTGGATCCGCTGGCCGATGGCATCCTGCCGATTGCTTTCGGAGAAGCGACCAAGACCGTCCAGTGGGCGATGGACGCGCAGAAGGAATATGTCTTCACCATTCGGTGGGGCATCTCGACCGAGAGCCAGGATGCCGAAGGCGAGGTGACTGCCACGTCTGATGCGCGGCCGACACGTGAACAGGTGGAGGCGCTTCTCAAGGGCTATATCGGCACGATTGAACAGGTGCCGCCGAAATTTTCCGCCATCAAAGTTGACGGCCAGCGCGCTTATGACCTTGCGAGGGAAGGGGAGGAGTTCGAACTCACCTCCCGCGAAGTCGATGTGTTCAATGCTGATATCATTGGAATGCCGGATGCGGATCATACGGTCATCCATGTGACGTCCGGCAAGGGCTTCTATGTGCGCGCCATGGCGCGGGATCTGGCGTTCGACCTCGACTGTGAAGGCCATATCAGCCAGTTGCGACGCACGCGCGTCGGCCAGTTCGGGGCGCCGACCGCCATTCCGCTCGCAAAGATCGAGGAAGCCGAAGACATGGAGACCCTGATGGGGTTCCTCCAGCCGATCCACGCCATGCTGGAGAATGTGCCAAGTGTGGACATCACCCGCGAAGAGGCCGGCAATATCCGTCACGGTCGGACCATCGTTCTGCTCCCGCATGTGGTCGAACGCTGGAAGGACGAGACGTCTGACGATCCGGACGACCGGGCTGCCATCGCGGTCTGTGACGGTCATGCGGTTGCCTTGGGAGATGTCCGCGCGGGTCGGTTTGAGCCCAGCCGCGTCTTCACAACCTGAATTAGGATTATTCCCTCGGTCTTGGCATTGGATTCGGTCGGTATGCCGAAGCCCTCCAGGCAGGCGGTGCAGGATTTTCAGGTGCGGATTTGGGCGGGTGCGCGAAGGCGCGACGCGCGGAAAACGTTCACGATTGAGAGCAAATCCGGCTTAATCCGCGCGGTGAGAAAACTGTCTTTGATTGACCGGGCTGGCACAGGTTCGAAGGGGCATACGCTCGCTGGGGGCCAGCCATGACTTTTTTCGCTTGCAACGAGATTCAACTGGAAAGTTGCACGGAATCTGCAAGATGGGGAGTCCCACCAATGAGGGTGGGTACTAAGGGAGTACTCTTAATGAACCTTAAGAAAGAAATGCTCCTCGGCTTCAGCAACCTTCGTGACGCGAAAAACGACACGATGGTCGGCTGCAAGGGAGGTCGCAACAAACGCCGGCGCGGCGGGAAGAGATTCTTCAAGTTTTGGTAGTTTACCAGCGCTAGCGAACGTGTACCGCCTCGTCAGAGGCGGTGCACATCTTCAGGTTTGCGTACGCCGAGAGATCCGTTGAAAATGCCGTATTTCCAATTCATTCCGAACTCTGGCCACGCCATCAAGACCAACCAGGCCATGCATGACGGCCTGTATGACAGCCTTCGATATCTTACAGATGAGCTGAACAGTGAAGCCCCCGGGCTGGCTTCTGAATTTGAAGCCTGGCGCCAGAATGTTGGACCAGCCCGACGCCTGTCATCAGCAGTGTTCGGGACGTATTATGACGCCGTCGAAGCCTTGCAAGCTGGAGACACCGAAACAGGTGTGGCGCATATTCAACGTATCCTAATGGCACAGCCTATCCTGAGCGGTACGAAAATTACGGTGCTGGGGCGTGACTATGCCGAGACAGACAGTCGCCGAATTGAAAAATTTATGGGCGCGCCGGAAACGGGCGCCGCAGGTGTAACCCAGCCAGATCAGGCGCAGGCTGACCGCTTCGCGACGAAACTGCGGGAAGCTATTACCTGGATTGAGCACCATCTGCCTGAGCTGCACGATGAGATGAATGCCTTGCTGGGTGAGTTGATTCTGGTCGGTCCGGCGGAAGGCTCGCTCGAATTCGAAGGGGGCACGTGTTTCCGTCTCTGGGGTGCCGTCGCCCTGAACGCAGAGCGCAAGGCTTCGGTTGCGGATCTGATCGTCACGCTCGCGCACGAGGAAGGCCATGCGGCCCTGTTCGGTGCCTGCAAGAATGAAATGCTGGTGGAGAATCCGGATTCCGAGCTCTTCTGGTCTCCGATCCGCCGAACCAAGCGCCCTCTGGAAGGCATTTTCCATGCCTCCTTTGTATCGGCACGGATGATTTGGGTGTTGCGGCATATGTTGGCCAGCAAGGAGTTCGGCTGGCTTGAGCGCCGCCGGCTAAGGAAAATCCTGAAGGATGCCGAAGCCATCCAACGCGACTCCGCGGACATTGTCCGGCGTGAGGGACGCTTGACGGAGACCGGCAAGGCTGTGCTGAAATCCATGACCGATTTCATGGACGGGTCTGGCAAGATACCGATTTCAGTCTGACATGACGGCGTCGCTCGTCATACGCCGGGCCATGCGCAACATCGTCTGGATGTTTGCGCATTCCTGGGGCTCTGCGGTTTTTGGCCTGGTGAGCTTTGCAATTATGGCGCGCATTCTGGGGCCAGAGCCCTATGGCGTCATGGCGCTTGCCAGTCTGGTGTTTGGCGTGGTCGGAATTTTCGTCGGCCCGCCATTGACCGAAAGTCTGCAGCAGCGCGAGGAAATCTCTGACGCGCACCTTGATACGACCTTTTGGCTGAATTCAGGCCTGACAATCCTGTTCTCGCTTGTGATCGCCTTGCTGGCCGACCCTATCGCCAGCCTCATCGGAGCCCCGGCTGTTGCAGACGTCCTGCCGGCGCTCAGTGTGCTTATGGTCCTGGGCAGCGTCGAGGGGGTGCCGGGAGCCTTGCTTCAGCGACGTCTGGAGAATGAGAAGGTGGTCTTCATCGAAACCGTATCGGAAGTGGTTTCCACCGGGACGGGGCTCGTGCTGGCGATCCTGGGCTTCGGGGTTTGGGCGCTCGTCCTCAGCATGGCGGTCGGGACGATCATCTCTGCGGCAGGCATTATCTATGCCGCGAAATGGCGACCGGGCCTTGCTGTCAGCGGCGAGGCGTTTCGGGAGCTGTTCGGCTTCAATCGCGATACGGTGTTGACCTATCTGCTCGGGTATATCGACGATGCCATTCCGCGTTTCCTGCTCAGTATCGTCGGGGGCGAGCGCGCGGTCGGCTTGCTTGCCATGGCGGGCAATGTCTCTGGCATGTTGACGGAATTGCTGATGGGGCCGTTCAACGAGATTGCGATGAACGTAGTTGCGCGCCTGCAGTCCAGTCGCAAGACGGTCCATGATTTGCTCGACCGGGTCTTTGCCATGACGACGGCCGCGATCTATCCAGCCACGCTGGGGCTGGCGATGGTGGCGCCGCTGCTGATCCCGCTCCTGGTCGGAGAGGAATGGGTGGCCGCAATCCTGCCGGTGCAGATCTTCCTGGTTCTGGGCATCCGGGATGCCACCGGAACCTTCAATATCGCGATCCTGCGAGGCGTCGGCGACAGCCGCTCTCCGCTCCTGATCCTTACGATCGGTATCTTGCTGCTGGGTGTCATGGCACCCTTCCTGATGCCTTATGGGGTCTCCGGGATTGCGGCGATGATCGCCTTGCGCACCTTCCTGACCTGGCCGCTGTCCGCCTGGCTTGTGCAGAAGGCTGCGGGCTATTCGGCGCTGCACCAACTGACGGTTGGCTGGCGGGCGCTGCTGAGCGCATCGGGCATGGCCGGGGCCGTGTGGTGGATCAGGAGTTTCCTGCCGGAGGGATTGCCGGATGTCGCCATCATTGCCTGCATGGTTGCGACGGGTATGCTCGTTTATGCCGGGTTGATGCTGGTCATCGGAGCGCGGCAGGTCCGGGAAATCCGGGACGGCATGAGCTGGTTCCGGGATCATCATGATGGCGTTGCAGACGCCGTCTAGGCGTCGACACACAGGGACGAGAGCTTGATCTGTTTCATTACCTCCGGCGCGCACAAATATGCCGTGCGTGAACTGCGCGACGTCCCGGGCATGCCGAAGATCGGCCTGATGTCCTACAACCAGTTGCTGCGGAAAGCGTCCGTGCCGCGCGCGACCTACATCTTCACCGATTTTGACCGCATCGACTTCTGGACCCGGGAACTCGCGGCCAAGGCCTATCGCGACATGAAGAGGGCTGGCCTGACCGTGCTGAACGATCCGGCCAGCGCGTTGACGCGCCTGCCCATGCTGAAGCGATTGAAGGCGGATGGGTTGAACAGTTTCTCGGTGTGGGATGCCGAAACGGACGGCCTGCCGGATCGCTACCCTGTCTTCCTTCGCACCCGTGCAGCGCACAGGGGCGCGCTGTCGGATTTGTTGGCCACTTCCGAAGACGTGCAAGATGCGCTCAACGCGGCCGTGGACTCTGGCCTGTGCCGCGCAGACCTGATGTTTGTCGAATATTGCGCCGAGCCGATCGGGGAGGGCCTGTTCCGCAAGCTCGCCGCCTATTGTGTCGGGGATCGCGTCATCACCGGAATGTCCGTCCACGACGAAACCTGGCATGCCAAATATGGCAAGGAGGGCGTCGCCAATGAGGCGCTCTATCTCGATGAAATGGACGCGGTCAAAACGAACCGCCATGCCGACGCAATTGCCGCGCATTTCAAGGCGGCGGGGATCGCCTTCGGGCGCGCGGATTTCACGCTGGTGAAGGGCAAGGTCGAAGTCTACGAGATCAACACCAATCCCAACAATTCCCGTATCCTGGAGCATCCCTTCCCGCTGCGGGTCGAGACTGATGCGCTGTTCCATCAGCGCCTGGCCGAAGCGCTGCAGGCCCTCGACACGCCGCAGGGCGGGGCTCCGGTGAAGCTCGACCATCCGGACCTCGTCGTCCAGCGTAAGCGAGACGGCGTCCTGTCGCGGCCGCGCTGGACGCCCTGATCAGAGTGTTGCGGCGGCGTGGGCGCTGGCCCAGGCCCATTGGAAATTGTAGCCGCCCAGCCAGCCGGTGACGTCCACGCATTCGCCGATGAAATGCAGGCCGAGCACATGCCGGCTTTCCATCGTCTTCTGGTCGAGGTCGTCGGTGGCGATACCGCCGACGGTGACTTCGGCGGTGCGGTAGCCTTCGGTGCCCATCGGGGTGACGCGCCAATCCTTGAGGAAAGCTGCGAGCTCGTCGATGGCGGCGTGGGAAAGGTCCGCCAGCCGGGCATCTTGTGCGATGGGACCCACCTCTGCGATCAGACCGGCGAGGCGGGCAGGGAAGTGGGCTTCCAGCGCCTTTGCAAGCGTCTGCTTCGGCGTGGCCTGCTTGGCGGCGCGCAGCGCGTCCCCCACATCTTCTTTCGTCTGCAGGCTGAGCGACAGGGTGTCGCCCTGATGCCAGTAGGAGGAGGTCTGCAGCGCTGCCGGGCCGGACAAGCCGCGATGGGTGAACAGCAGGTCTTCGTCAAATCGCGCGCCGGGCACGCTGGCAATCACGGGTGTGGAGACACCGGAAATGGCGGCAAACTTCTCGCCCAGATCGCCCGAAAAGGTGAAGGGGACAAGGCCGGGCCGCGTCTCCACGATGTCGTGCCCGAACTGGCGGGCAATGTCATAGGCAAGGCCGGTCGCGCCCATCTTGGGAATGGAAAGCCCGCCTGTGGCGATGATCAGGCGTTCGGCACTGGCCGGGCCGCCGCTGGTCTCGACGACAAAGCGCCCGTCGCGATGGCTGACCGAAGAAATCTCCGTGGACAACCGGATTTCGGCCCCGCCCTTGTCGCACTCGTCAAGCAGCATCTGGATGATGGCGCCGGATTTCTGGTCGCAGAAAAGCTGGCCCTTGTGCTTTTCGGTATAGGTCAGGCCGTGGGCGGCCATCAGGGAAATGAAATCCCAGGCCGTGTAGCGGGCGAGCGCCGATTTCGCGAAATGCGGGTTCTGGCTGAGGAAGCGGTCGGCGCGCGTTTCCAGATTGGTGAAATTGCACCGCCCGCCGCCGGAGATACGTACCTTGTCGGCCGCGCGTTTCGCATGGTCCAGCACCAGCACCCGCCGCCCGCGCTGGCCGGCAAGGCCTGCATGGAACAGGCCCGCCGCGCCGGCGCCGAGGACAATCGTGTCGAAAGAGGCGGTCTCGCTCATGCGCGGGCTTTAGCGGGTTTGCGGCAGGGGAGCCAGACATGCGGGCAGTCGCCTCATCGCAGCACCATCCAGACGAGCAGGCCGAGAAAGAGGAGGATGCCGCCAGCCATGATCTTGCCCTCATGTTTCTGGATCCAGCCCTGCGCCCGCTCGCCGATCACCATGACCAGCCCGGCAAGCGCGAAATAGCGAATGCCGCGCGCCAGCAGGATGGCCGCAATAAAGGGCAGCAACGCATAGTGCACCGCGCCAGCCGCCGCCGTGCCGACCTGGTAGGGGAAGGGGGTAATGCCGATCATGAACAGCGTCGCGAAGCCGTCCTGTTTCAGTGTCTCCACCGTCTCGCGATATGATTCCATCGCCCCCATCCAGCGGATGAAGGGTTCGATCACCGGCTCGGCCAGCAGGGCGCCAAGACCATACATGAGCAGGCCGCCCAGCACATTCCCGACCAGAAGGGCCAGCGCGATGACCCAGGCACCGCGCCCCCGGCTTGCCATCAGCGGGATGAAGAGCGGCTCCATCGGGGCGATCACGAAACTGCCTTCCAGGAAGCCGAGGCCCGCGGCACCTGGCAGCGTCCACTTGCCGTGCAGCACGCGGTCCGGATCCTTCTTGAGGTGCTTGGCGTCTGACAGGCTCGGCATGAGGAAGCAACGTGCCCGGGCTGCCCCCGTTCCTCGGCAGCACTTCAAGCCGGACTGGCGCGAACCATCCGGGTATCCTTTAGTCTAGCTCCGTCTGGCGAAGCCGTCGGCGCGGCGGGCGCCG